>JBKJON010000591.1:0-4328 GCA_046595715.1 Marmoricola sp. | reverse complement strand
CTCGATGGTGGTCTTCGAGGACGGCCTGCCCCGCAAGAGCGAGTACCGCCGGTTCGTGATCCGGGGTGTCGACGGCCAGAACGACGTCGCCTCCATGCACGAGGTGATCACCCGACGGTTCCGGCGGATGCTCGACGAGCGGATGGACACCCCCCAGCTGTCCGGGGAGCTTCCCGGCGGCGAGGTCGACCCGGACGACCGCGGACCGATGCTGGTGGACCCGGAGACCGGACGTCCCCGCAAGTTCGCCTACGTGCCGGGACTCGTCGTGGTCGATGGCGGACCACCCCAGGTGGCGGCGGCGCAGCGGGCGCTGGACGAGCTCGGCATCGACGACGTCCCGCTGTGTGGCCTGGCCAAGCGGCTCGAGGAGGTCTGGGTGCCGCAGGAGCAGGACCCGGTGATCCTGCCGCGCTCGAGCGAGGGGCTCTACCTGCTCCAGCGCATCCGCGACGAGGCGCACCGCTTCGCCATCACCCACCACCGCTCACGGCGGTCCAAGACGATGGTGGAGAGCCTGCTCGACGACGTGCCCGGACTCGGCGAGGTGCGCCGCAAGACGCTCATCAAGCACTTCGGCTCCCTGCGCAAGCTCCGGGCTGCCACCATCGAGCAGATCGCCGAGGTCCCGGGCATCGGCACGCGGACCGCGACGGCGATCTCGGAGGCCGTGGCCGCCAGCCCGAGAGGGGTCTCCGTCAACACGGCGACCGGAGAGATCGAGGACTGATGGAACCCCAGACCCAGCCGCGGGCGAGCACCGTCGGAGAGCTCGTCGTGGTGACGGGCATGACCGGCGCCGGCCGGAGCACCGCGGCCAAGGAGCTGGAGGATCTCGGCTTCTTCGTCGTCGACAACCTCCCACCCGAGCTGGTCGCGGACGTCGTACGCCTCATCGACGACAAGCAGGGCATCGACCAGCCCGTGGCGGCGGTGGTCGACGTGCGGGCGGGTGTCTTCTTCGAGTCGCTGCGGGAGCAGCTCGCCGAGGAGTTCCCGACGCGACGCACGACCCTGCTCTACCTCGAGGCCGAGGACGACATCCTCGTCCGCCGTCAGGAGGCGGCCAGGCGGCCGCACCCGTTGCAGGGCTCGGGCCGGTTGCTCGTCGGCATCAACCGGGAGCGCGAGGTGATGGCCGACCTGCGCGGTGACGCCGATCTGGTCATCGACACCACCTCGCTCAACGTGCACCAGCTCAAGGCCAAGGTGGCCAAGGCGTTCGGCACCCCGGAGGCCGTCAGCCTGCGCATCACGGTGGTCAGCTTCGGGTTCAAGTACGGCGTCCCGGTGGATGCGGACCTCCTGGCCGACATGCGGTTCCTGCCCAACCCGTTCTGGGTGCCCGAGCTGCGCCACCGCACGGGTCAGGACGCCGACGTGGCGGAGTACGTCAAGGACCGTCCGGACGCCCAGGAGTTCCTCGAGCGCTACATGCCGGTGATCGAGACCGTGGGTGCGGGATACCTGCGCGAGGGCAAGCGGTTCATGACCGTGGCGATCGGGTGCACGGGTGGCAAGCACCGCAGCGTGGCAATGTCGGAGGAGATCGTCGTCCGGCTTCGCGCCACGGGCATCGAGGCTGAGGCCACCCACCGCGACCTGGGCCGGGAGTAGGCCCGCCATGCGCTGGTCGGCGGAGCCCTCGGTGGTGGCTCTGGGCGGTGGGCACGGCCTGGCGGCGTCACTGACGGCGCTGCGCGGTGTGACGACCGACCTGACAGCGATCGTCACGGTCGCCGACAACGGAGGCTCGTCGGGGCGGCTGCGTGAGGAGTTCGGCGTGCTCCCTCCCGGTGACCTGCGGATGGCGCTCGCGGCGCTGTGCGGCGACGACCGCTGGGGCCAGACCTGGGCCAAGGTGCTTCAGCACCGGTTCGAGTCCGAGGGCGAGATGAACGGGCACTCGATGGGCAACCTGCTCATCGTGACCCTGTGGGAGCTCCTGCGCGACCAGGTCGACGCCCTCGACTGGGTCGGCGGACTGCTCGGTGCCCGCGGCCGCGTCCTGCCGATGGCGCTGACCCCGCTGGACATCATGGCCGAGGTCAGGGGAGCCGGCGACGACCCGGACGAGATCTCCACGGTCAGCGGTCAGGTCGAGGTGGCGACGACGGCCGGCGAGGTGCTCTCGGTGAGTCTCTCTCCTGATGACGCCGGGGCCTGCCCGGAGGCCGTCGAGGCGATCGGCTCCGCCGACTTCGTGGTGATCGGCCCGGGCTCGTGGTACTCCAGCGTCATCCCGCACCTCCTGCTCCCCGACCTCCGCGACGCGCTGTGCCGGACGCCGGGACGGGTCATCGTCTCGATGAACCTCGAGCCGGACACCGATGAGACCCGGGGCCTCGACCAGGCCGACCACCTCGACGTCCTCCTGCGGCACGCCCCTGATCTGCACGTCGACACCGTCCTGGTCGATCCCACCGGCGTCCGCGACGGTGAGCGGCTCTGGCAGGTCGCGTCCGCGGCCGGGGCGCACCTGGACATCGCCGACGTGGCCTCCGACCAGCCGGGTGTCCACGATCCGCAGAAACTGGCCACCGCGTACGCGCGGTTGTTGACAGCGAACTAAGGTGACGACATGGCAATGACGGCACAGGTGAAGGCAGAACTGGCCAGCACGACGGTGACCAAGACCTGTTGCCGCAAGGCAGAGGTCTCGGCCATGCTCCGGTTCGCTGATGCGCTCCACCTGGTCAACGGCGGCATCGTCGTCGAGGCCGAGCTGGACACCGGTGCCGCGGCCCGGCGGATGCGCAAGGACATCGCGGAGGTCTTCGGCCACCAGCCCGAGGTCGTGCTGCTCAAGGGCAGCGGGATCCGTCGCGGCACGCGCTACATCGTCCGGGTCACCCGCGAGGGTGAGTCCCTGGCTCGCCAGACCGGCCTGATCGACCAGCGCAACCGGCCGGTGCGTGGTCTCCCTCCGGTCGTCGTCAACGGCTCGGGCTGCGACGCGGTGGCCGCCTGGCGCGGAGCCTTCCTGGCCCACGGCTCGCTGACCGAGCCCGGCCGGTCGAGCTCGCTGGAGGTCACCTGTCCGGGACCGGAGGCTGCGCTGGCCCTGGTCGGGTCCGCCCGCCGGCTCGGCATCTCCGCCAAGGCCCGCGAGGTCCGCGGTGTCGATCGCGTCGTGATCCGCGACGGCGACGCCATCGGTCAGCTGCTGACCCGTCTGGGCGCCCACGAGTCACTGCTGGCGTGGGAGGAGCGTCGGATGCGCCGCGAGGTCCGAGCCACCGCCAACCGCCTTGCCAATTTCGACGACGCCAACCTGCGCCGCTCCGCCCGCGCTGCCGTGGCCGCCGGTGCGCGGGTCGAGCGGGCCCTGGAGATCCTGGGCGAGCAGATCCCCGACCACCTGCAGCAGGCCGGTCGCCTCCGCCTGGAGCACAAGCAGGCCTCCCTGGAGGAGCTCGGCCAGCTCAGCGAGCCGGTCCTCACCAAGGACGCGATCGCCGGGCGCATCCGCCGCCTGCTGGCCATGGCGGACAAGCGGGCCGAGGATCTCGGCATCCCCGACACGGAGTCCTCGCTGACTCCGGACATGCTGGCCGAGGAAGCCTGACGGTCGATCACGATAGGGTCTTTCTCAGACCTCATTTTCGCTGACCCAGGAGAACCACTGTGACTGTCCGCGTAGGTATCAACGGCTTCGGCCGCATCGGCCGCAACTTCTACCGCGCCGTCCACGCCCTCGGCGCCGACATCGAGATCGTGGCCGCCAACGACCTCGGCGACCTCAAGACGATGGCGCAGCTCCTCAAGTACGACTCCATCCTCGGCCGCTTCCCCGAGGACGTCTCCGTCGTCGACGCTGGCATCCAGGTCGGGGACAAGACCCTGAAGATCCTGGCCGAGAAGGACCCGGCCGCGCTGCCCTGGGGCGACCTGGGGGTCGACGTGGTCGTGGAGTCGACCGGCTTCTTCACCGACGCGACCAAGGCTCGGGCGCACATCGACGGCGGCGCCAAGAAGGTCATCATCTCCGCGCCGTCCTCCAACGAGGACATCACCATCGTGATGGGCGTGAACCACGAGGACTACGACGCCGCGTCGCACCACGTCATCTCCAACGCCTCGTGCACGACCAACTGCCTTGCGCCGATGGCCAAGGCGATCCACGACGAGTTCGGCATCGTCAAGGGCCTGATGACGACGATCCACGCGTACACCGCTGACCAGAACTTGCAGGATGGCCCGCACAGCGATCTTCGTCGTGCGCGCCCTGCTGCTGTGAACATCGTTCCTACCTCGACCGGGGCGGCGAAGGCCATCGGCCTGGTCCTGCCGGAGCTGAAGGGCAAGCTCGACGGCTTCGCCCTGCG
>JBKJON010000457.1:0-2810 GCA_046595715.1 Marmoricola sp. | reverse complement strand
GGTGCCGTCGGGTGCCTCGACCGGCGCGCATGAGGCGGTCGAGCGGCGCGATGGCGACAAGAAGCGTTATATGGGCAAGGGCGTGCTGGAGGCGGTGGCGGCAGTGAACGGCGAACTGGCCGAGGCGATTGTCGGCTTTGACGCCACCGAACAGGTCGGCATCGACCGCACGATGATCGAACTGGACGGCACGCCCAACAAGGGCCGTCTGGGGGCCAATGCCATTCTTGGCATCTCGCTGGCCGTGGCCAAGGCGGCGGCCGAGTTTACCGGGCAGCCGTTGTTCCGCTATGTCGGCGGCACCTCGGCCCGCATCTTGCCGGTGCCGATGATGAACATCATCAACGGCGGCGAACATGCCGACAACCCGATCGACATTCAGGAATTCATGATCATGCCGGTGGGTGCCGCCAACATCCGCGAGGCCGTGCGGATGGGGTCCGAGGTGTTCCACACCCTGAAGAAAGAGCTGCAATCGGCTGGCCACAACACCGGGATCGGTGACGAGGGCGGCTTTGCGCCCAACTTGAACTCTGCCCGCGCGGCGCTGGATTTCATTCTGAAATCCATCGAAAAGGCGGGCTATAAGCCCGGCGAGGATATCTTTCTGGCGCTGGATTGCGCGGCCACCGAATACTTCAAGGGCGGCCGATATGAGATGAAGGGCGAGGGCAAGACGCTGTCGGTTGAGGAGAATGTGGCGTTTCTGGCCGGTCTGGCCGCCGACTATCCGATCATCTCGATCGAGGATGGCTGTTCCGAAGACGACTGGGCGGGGTGGAAGCTGCTGACCGATACTTTGGGCCGCAAGATCCAGCTGGTCGGCGACGATTTGTTCGTCACCAACCCCAAGCGGCTGGAGATGGGTATCAAGGGCGGTTGCGCCAATTCGATGCTGGTCAAGGTCAACCAGATCGGCACGCTGACCGAAACGCTGGCTGCCGTCGATATGGCGCACCGTGCCGGCTATACCAACGTGATGTCGCACCGCTCGGGCGAGACTGAGGACAGCACGATTGCCGACCTTGCCGTCGCCACCAACTGCGGCCAGATCAAGACCGGTGCCCCGGCCCGGTCCGAGCGGGTGGCGAAGTACAACCAGCTGCTGCGCATCGAGGAGGAGCTCGACGACGCCGCGCGCTACGCCGGCCGCGGCGCCTTCCCGCGATACCACGGCTGAGACGGGCTGAGCTGAGAAGATGGCCATCCGTCGTACGCCGAACGGCGCCCGCAAGGGCGCCCGTCCCGGCCGGATCCCGGGCAACAACCGCCCGGGATCCCGGGGGAGCGAGCGTGCGCGCGCGACGGCCGTCGACGAACCACGTCCCCGGTTCACCAACCGGATGGCGATCCTGGTCGTGGTGCTCGCCGTGCTGGTCGTCTCCTACGCCTCCTCGATGCGCGCCTACCTCCAGCAGCGCTCGCACATCAACGACCTCAACTCCCAGATCGCCGGCTCCGAGAAGGACATCTCGGCCCTGGAGCGCGAGAAGCGTCGCTGGACCGACGACGCCTACGTCGAGACCCAGGCCCGCGAGCGGTTCGGGTGGGTGCTGCCCGGCGAGACGAGCTACCAGGTGATCGACCGCAACGGCAAGCCGCTGGAGCGCAGCG
This sequence comes from Marmoricola sp., assembly GCA_046595715.1. Lineage (GTDB taxonomy): Bacteria > Actinomycetota > Actinomycetes > Propionibacteriales > Nocardioidaceae > Marmoricola. The sequence goes on along the minus strand of JBKJON010000457.1, from coordinate 1,196 downwards.
ACAAGCTCACCGACCCCGACTCGGTCGCGCGCCAGGTGCCGACCCCGTGGTGGGGCAAGGTCAACGACACCCTCCAGGCGGCCGACCACCCCAAGAAGGCGCCTACCCCGAAGGACAGCATCACCGCTCCGCCGACGCCCACCCCCGACCAGTGACCGCCGAGCGGGACATCGCCACGGTCCGCGCCCAGCTCGGCCGTCCACCTCGTTCGATCCACGCGGTCGGGCACCGCTGCCCGTGCGGCAACCCCGACGTGGTCGCCACCGAGCCCAGGCTCGACGACGGCACCCCGTTCCCGACGACCTTCTACCTGACCTGCCCGCGCGCGGCCTCGATGATCGGCACCCTCGAGGCGTCGGGGCTGATGCGCGAGATGAACGAGCGCCTCGGTCAGGACGAGGAGCTCGCCGCCGCCTACCGCTCCGCCCACGAGGCCTACCTCTCCGCCCGGGCCGAGATCGGCGACGTGCCTGAGATCGCCGGTGTCTCCGCCGGTGGCATGCCCGACCGGGTCAAGTGCCTGCACGTGCTGGCCGGTCAGTCCCTCGCCCAGGGGCGCGGGGTCAACCCGCTGGGCGACGAGGTGCTCGACGAGCTGGGGGAGTGGTGGGCGCAGGGGCCCTGTGTCTGCCCGGAGGACCGGCCGTGACGCGTGTCGCCGCCTTCGACTGTGGCACCAACTCGCTGCGCCTGCTGGTGGCCGACATCGACACCACCGCCGGGACCAGCGAGGAGCTGGTGCGCGAGATGCGCGTCGTACGACTCGGGCAGGGGGTCGACCACACGGGGCGGATCGCCGAGGCCTCGCTCCAGCGCGTGTTCGGCGCTCTCGAGGAGTTCATGGAGCTGGTGCTCGCCCACGACGTGAAGGGGATCCGGTTCTGCGCCACCTCGGCGGCTCGTGACGCCGAGAACGCCCAGGAGTTCCTGGACGGCGTCAGGGAACGCATCGGCGTCGACGCCGAGGTGCTCGACGGCGACCAGGAGGCGGCGCTCAGCTTCGCCGGAGCGATCCGCACGCTGCCGCCGCTGCCCGAGCCGCTGCTGGTGCTCGATGTCGGTGGTGGCTCCACGGAGCTGATCCTCGGCAACGGCGACGGGACCGTCCTGGCGGCCGAGTCGCTCGACATCGGCTCGGTGCGGCTCAACGAGCGCCACCTGCCGAGCGACCCGCCCTCCCCGGAGGAGGTCGAGGC
>JBKJON010000516.1:0-3788 GCA_046595715.1 Marmoricola sp. | reverse complement strand
GTGAGCACGTCGAGGGCGGCGACGTCCTCCTGCTCGCGCCCGGCGTCCTCGCCGTCGGCGTCGGGGAGCGTACGACGCCCGCGGGGGTCGAGCGACTGGCCCGCCAGGTCTTCTCCGACGGGGCGGCGCACACCGTTCTCGCCGTGCCTATCGCCCAGGAGCGGGCCACGATGCACCTCGACACCGTCTGCACGATGGTCGACGTCGACAAGATCGTGATGTACCCCAACGTGGCCGACCACCTGACCGCCCACGCTGTCACCGCCGCCGACGACGGCACCCTGCTGGTGGCCGCGGCGGAGCCGTTCCTGGTCGCCGCCGCCAAGGCCATGGAGATCGACACCCTGCACCAGATCGACACCGGCCTGGACCCCGTGACCGCCGAGCGCGAGCAGTGGGACGACGGCAACAACACCCTGGCCGTCGCACCCCGGGTGGCCGTGGCCTACGAGCGCAACGTCGAGACCAACAGCCGTCTGGAGGAGGCAGGCATCGAGGTCATCGCGATCTCGGGCTCGGAGCTCGGCTCCGGCCGTGGTGGACCGCGCTGCATGTCCTGCCCGATCGCACGCGACGAGGCCTGAGAATCGGAGATGCCCGACCGGTGTTGACGGGGGGGACAACATCGGTCGGGCATTTACGAATGTAATGCATGCCCAGAGTCCGGACAACTACTGGGCCACCGTGTACTACCAAGTGTCAGCGAATGGTCATCTGGCGACTGGCCAGACCGGCTCGCGCGGCCCGTTCCTCCGGGGTCAGGGGAGTCGTCGACGCCCTGGCGTCGGCCAGGGCAGCGACCAGGGCGGCGGCCGGCTCCTCGAGGGCCTCGGCCCCCGTCCCGAGCGGGAGGTCCCACACCGGCGCGACCAGCCCGTGGGCCCGGAACATGCCGATCAGCCGGTCGTCGGCCACCAGGCTCTCGGCCTGGGTGACGTGCAGCCGCGCGAAGCCGTCGAGCACCTGGTCCTCGTCGTGCGGGAGCACCCAACGGAGGTACTCACGGTTGCCGACGGAGGTCCAGTAGGCGCCGTCGACGCTGGTCAGTCGCCGGGTCGGCGCGGCGGCGTCGTTGGCCTGCTCGAGAGCGGCCGCCATCGATCCGTCCGAGTCCTCGAGGTCGGCCACCCAGTAGTCGAAGCCGTCGTGCACCGTGACCTCGAGCGGGTCCGTCGTGACGAGGTCCTGGAGTCGTGGCCCCTCACCCGGTGCCTCGGCCAGGCCCACCATGCTGCCCGGCTCGGCGTCGAGGGCCTTGAGCAGCACGGCCGCGAGGTCGCGGCTGGGGTCGCCGTAGGCGTGCTGCACCTGGAGACCGAGCCAGATGGTGCCGTCGTCCCGCACCAGGGCAGGGGCGGCGCCCGGTAGCAGCGAACCCAGCAGGACCGAGCGGTCGCTGTCCTTGAGCTTCAGGGGTGCCGTGGCGGCCGGGACGAACTCGCGGAGGGCGACGATGTCGGCCTCGCTCGGTAGCCCCTCGAAGGGACGGGCCACGAACACCGGAGGCGCTCCGGCGTCGCTGCCGTGGCAGGCCTTGTACCGCCGGCCGGAGCCGCACGGGCACGGTTGGCGAGGTCCGACCTTCCCAAGTGCGGGAGCGTCGGTGGCTGCGGTCGAGGCGCGGTTGCGCTGGCGAGACTTCTTTCCCATGGGGCGAACACTAGGTGCCCTGCCCCGGCGGGTGTCAGGCCAGGGCGAGCAGAGCGTGCACCGTCGTGCGCGAGCGGGACGACTCGACCCACCAGCGGGAGGCGAGGACCTCGACGATGGCCAGACCGCGACCCGCCAGATCGGAGACCCCGGCGTCGACCTTCTCCGGCGTGGTGCGGGCGCCTCCGTCGGTGACCGCGATGTCGAGACCGGTGGGACCGGCCCCCCAGGAGACGTGCATCGTGCCGTCGGCCAGCGGGCGGGCGTGGCGTACGGCGTTGCCGACCAGCTCGCTCACCACGAGACGGGCGTCGTCGCGCTGCTCGTCACCGGCGTGGAGAGGGCGCATCCACTCGATCAGCTGTCGGCGGGCCACGGCCGCGCTCTCCGCGCTGAACGGCAGGTCGAGGGCCACTGGGTCGGCCTCCATTGGCTGTCGCGCGGCCTCGGCCATGGTCTACCTTCGCAATCCTGTGTTTCGGGGGAGATGATGCGCGCCTGGCTCGATCCTGCCCACCCTGAAGCTTCGTAAACTCACTGGTCGAAACTTCTCAAATGGGTCACAGTCGCACCGGGGGTGTCGGTGATGATCGCCTCGATGCCCAGCTCGGCGCACAGGTCGATGTCACGGGCGTCGTTCACCGTCCAGCAGTGCACCCGCGTGCCCGCCCCCACGATGCGCCGGATCAGCTCCGGGTGGTCGCGCACGAAGTCGATGCCAGGACCGACGAGCCAGTCGGAGTCCACGAAGGGACGCGAGCGGTACCACTGCGTCGGGGTCTTCATCAACAGCACCAGCTCGAGGTCGGGGGCCAGCCGACGGATGCGGCGCAGGGCCACCCAGGAGAAGGACATGATGCGCGCGGGCGAGTCCCTGCCCGCCCAGCCGAACTCGTCGAGGAGCTGCACCAGCCGGCGTTCCACCAGGCCGGCGTAGCGCGTCGGGTGCTTGGTCTCGATCGCGAGCTCGACGCGACGGGGGTAGTCGGCCGCGGTCTCCAGCAACCGGCGCAGGGTCAGCACCTTGTCCAGCTCGGGGTCGCCGTCGGGGGCCTCGTCGTCGAGATCGGCCCAGGGGTTCTTCCAGGCGGCGAAGTCGAGGTTCTCGAGGTCGGCGAGCTCCATGGCGGAGACGATGCCGTCCCGGTGCGCCGTACGCCGCAGGTCACGGTCGTGGACACAGACCAGGTGACCGTCGGCGGTCAGCCGGACGTCGCACTCCAGGGCCTCCGCGCCCTCGTCGAGCGCCGCCACATAGGCGCCGAGAGTGTGCTCGGCGTTCGACGCACTCGCGCCGCGGTGGGCCACCACCTGCGGCCGACTCCGGACCATGCCGCCATTCTGCACGTCAGCGCGGCCAACGCCGGGACGTGGGCGTGTGGGGGTGGGTCGCGGACCGGTCGGGACGGCTAGCGCTGGCTGCGGAGGAACTTGCCGAAGTGGGGGACGGTGAAGGCGACCGTGCCTCGTTCGCCGGAGAAGACCAGGCCCTTCTTGATCAGACCGTCGCGGGCGGGGGAGAGGGACTGCGGCTTGCGCTCCAGGAGGCGGGCGATGTCGGCGGTGCTCACGGCGAGGTCCTGGGTGCCCTCACCGAGGTCGGCCATCGCCACCATGTAGTCGCGCTCGGCGGGGGTCGCACGCTCGTAGCGGGCACCGAAGAAGCCCACGGCCAGCTCGGCCTCGGCCTCCGGGGCCGCCTGGATGACGTCGGCCCAGCGGATCGGGGTGTCCACGGCGACGTCCCACGTGACCTTGCCGTAGGCCTGGACGAAGTAGGGGTAGCCGTCGGTGAGTCGGTAGAGCTCGTCGAGGGCCTTCGGCTCGTACGTCGCATCCTCGGTCGCGGCCGGCACGATCCAGGCCCGGTCGGCCATCTCGCGGGGGAGTGGGTCGACGGCGACGTAGCGGAACAGCCGCTCGGCGTACGACTTGGCGGCCGCGAGCGCCACCGGCAGGTGCGGCAGTCCCGCGCCCACGACGAGGAGCGGTGCTCCCTGCTGGCTGATCTCGTGGCAGGCGCCGCACAGAGCGCCGAGCTCGGCGGGGGAGAGGTCCTGCATCTCGTCGATGAACAGCGCGATGCCGACCCCGAGGTCTCCGGCGAGGCTTGCGACGTCGGTGAACAGCTCGACCAG
>JBKJON010000043.1:0-7168 GCA_046595715.1 Marmoricola sp. | reverse complement strand
CATCGACGAGGACGCGGAGCTGCTCTTGAAGGAGCTGCGGACCGTCGGGACCCCCGTCGCCGAGCACGTCGGGCAGATGCCCTATCCGGCACTGAACAGCGCCTTCGACGGTCTGCTCCCGAAGGGTCTCCAGCACTACTGGAAGGCCGCATTCTTGCCCGAGCTGACCGATGGCGCCATCGCTGCGCACCTCGAGCACGGACCCAAGGTGCCGGCGATGGAGTCCACCATGCACCTCTACCCGATCGACGGTGCCGTGCACGACATCGCCGCGGACGCGACCGCGTACGCCTACCGTGACGCGAACTTCGCGCCCGTGATCGCCGGTATGTGGCCCGACCCGGCCCGACAACGAGGCCAACATTGGGTGGGTGCGCGACTACCACCAGGCACTCGAGCCACACACCAGCGAAGGTGGCTACATCAACTTCATGGCCGGCGATGATCAGGGCCGCATTCGCGCCAACTACGGGACCAACTACGACCGCTTGGCCACGATCAAGAAGACCTATGACCCTGAGAACCTCTTCCGGATCAACCAGAACATCACACCGGCCGAATGACCAGGGGACTGAACGGTTCGCCGTGACCTCCAAGGCAGCGCCGTTGCCCTGGCACGCAGAGCCGGCTGTGGCTCACCGGTCAGACACGCTTCAGCCTTGCCTCAACCGAGGCTTGGTACGACTACTGACCCAGGAGTCAAGATGTCTAGCAACACTGAGCTATTTGCCCATGCCAACGGATTTGATGGGCCGTCCTTCGCACCCGAGGGGCCATTCAGTCCGGATCTGCTTCCCGATTTTGACGGAAGCGGAGTCATGGCGCCTCCTCCGTTGTCACCCTTGCGGATCGACCACTTTCGCTTCGCCTCGGACACAACTCTGGAATCCCGGAATGTGCTCACCTGGGTGGGGCCCCAGGTAGACGGGCTAATCAAGATCTACCGCAAGACCACACGGCTGGTGACCCAGTCGAACATGATGGGATTTCAAGCCCTGACCGTCCCTGAAGCGGCAGAGTCCGCCCCAGGCGATTGGGTCCTGATTGGCGTCGAGCCGGTGGCTGGTCCGTCGGCATTCTATGATGACGACATCCCGGCGGTGAACACCTCGCTCCCCAAGGCCTCGCGCCGTTCACTGGGCCAGGTGTACAGCTACAAGCTCGAGGTATCAGCTCACGAACGCCCACGCAACGGACGAATCATCACCACCCGCGAAGCGCGTTCGCCGGCAATTCATACCAGGATTCGGGGAATCAATGCTCCGGAGGTAGAGCCCCCAGAGAGTATCTCCGACACTGAGATATTAGTGACCTGGAACGACATGTCGGACCTCGCGAGCGGATTCGAGGTCCACTATCACGAGGAGGGCGTCGGTACCGAGCAGATGGTGACATTAAATGGAACCAGCCGAAACAGCCTCGTGATTCAGGGGCTCACTCCTGACACTGAATACTGGGTCGGGGTGCGCGCCTTTGACTACTACGGCAAATCCTACACAAGGGTCAGAGGAGCACGAACCGAACGATCGCCCGTCGCAGAGCCCGAGGACCGTACCTACAACCTCAGCCTGACGCGACAGAACATCTATCAAGGCTTCGTTCCGTATTTGGGTCGGTTCCCCACCGCAGGATTACTGCCGGCAGGCACCCTGCGACAGGTCTCACTGGCCGTTGGTTGGCCAGCGCTGTCGTTTCCCAAGGTCGGCAAGTCAACCGCGGATTGCGACAATCCCGATGATGTTGTCGTCCTCGCGCCCGGACAATCCATGACGCACGAGCAAATGGCGCAGGTCTTCGGAGCCAGCACACCCGAGTTGCCGGTGATGTTCCTTGCATGCGCGCAAGCCACCGCAGCGCTGCTGAACTGGATCCCGATCAACGTCACCTACCGCGCCGAGTAGAAGGCGTGAAAGAAGTAGTCAATCCTGATCACTGCTTCGCTCTCCCGCTGACGGGCCTCGGCGAGCTGGTGACCCAGCCAGCCGATCACAGATCAGCCTGTCCGCGGGAGCCCCATGGATCATCCTCCAGCAGGGGTGGACGCTGCTAGCAGCACGAAGAAGGCATTCACTGCCGTGATGTCCGACAGGTGGGTGTCGGCGGTGGCGATCCGCCCGTCGCGGACAGTGCAGACTGTTGCGAGGTGCTCGTCAAGGTCAACCGATCCCTGGGCAGTCCCGTTCGTCCTACGGCGCACTGCACTGCTCCTGCGCGCCATCTCAGGCGGCGGCGTTGCTGCCGGCTTCCCCGTCGTTGCCGCCATCTTCCTCTCGGTGACGATGCTGGCGCGGGGGGGTGCAACGCGCCACGCGTCGTCGCGTCAAGCGCCAGTTGTAGCTCATGCTGCAACGCCAGGGGTGCAGGCAGATGCAAAGTCCGCGCGTCCTGATCGCGGCTGGAGTGACGCAGGTTTCAACCTCTTCATCGTGCGACGGTCAGACCCGCACGGTTCCTGGTACGCCGTGTCGCTCGGGGCCGCGCCCCGCCCCGATCGTGCGAGGAGCGGCCCCGTAGCGAAGCACGAGCGTCGCCGGTCGGCTCAAAATTCCGACATCTTGTCCCAGCCGTCGCGGTCCGCGACGTCGATGTAGAGGATGTCGGGACGCTCGGCGATGTACTGCTTCGCGTCGCCGTCTACCCCTTGCTGGAAGTGCTCCGAGTTGACGTGCGCATCGCCAGCCGCCGCGTTGTCGAAGGCTTCGATCGTCAGGATCGTGTCGGGGTCGTCGACGCTGCGGTAGTGCTCGTAGAACATGTTGCCGGGCTCGGCGCGCGTCGCGTCGGTGTAGGGCTGGCTGGCAGCGAGGTAGGCGTCTGCGGTGCCGGGCTTGAGCTTCTTCCTAATGGTGATGTAGATCAAGGCGTTCTCCTCAATTGGGTGCGCGGGCAGGTCCTGGGTGCACCTGCTCCGACTCGCACTCTCGCACGATCGCAGCACCTGCCAGCGGGTGAGAGTCGACCACTGGCATGAGGTGTTCAAGCGCATGAGGCCCTCGCGAGCGGCGGCCGCCCTGACGGGTGTGCTGTTCACCGCGCAGGTCGTGCTGCTCATCACGAGCGCATCAACAGATGCGCGCAACGAGAAGCTCTTCTCGTTGTCGCCGCTGTCGTCCGAGTTTGGGTGGATCGCAGCGGCCGTCTTCTTCTGGTTCGCCGCGCTGTGGTTGGTGTGTTCTCGCTCGTTGCCAGGAGGAGGGTTCGTCGAGAGCAAGCTGAAGGGGTCTAGCCCGCCAGACTGCCACTCAGTCCTTGCTCGCGGACACCGGGCGAACGCCGATCGGCCGCGTGGATTCGGGCCAGGGGCGATGCGGGCACGGCACACCGTTGTCGACCGAGTTACCACGAAAACGTAGCCCTATGAGGGCCGCTCAAGCGCGAAACTGCATCCATGTATCGCAGACTTGCGGCGATTCGGTCGCGGACCCGTTCTCCACCCCCGCGCTCCCGCACCGTTGCCCGCCCCGAACCGAGGTGGCGTGCCCGGTCCGATCAGGCGTCTGCCCGCATCCTCGCGCAACTGTGGCATCCGCACCGGTTGACAGCCCTCGAGCTCCACCCGCGAACTTACGACCGGGTTTCGACAGAGCCCGGCACTCCGGTCCCTTGTTCGCCCGCGCGGCAGAACTCCCGCCTCTACGATGTGCCCTTCACGGACACCGTCGATCTCGGGGTAACAGGGTGCGCACATGGACACCGCCGCCGATGGCCCCCGCCTGGTCGGATCGGGTGTAGGGAACGTGGTCCATGAGTAGGGGACGTACGGGCATGGTCGTGGCGGCCATGAGCGCCGCGACCTGGGTGCTGACCGCGGTGTTCACCGCGCTTCTCCGTCGTCGGGCTCGTCCTGGTCACATCCAGGCCAACGTCGGCCACGGGATGGTTGATCCTGGTCGTCTCGCCGGTGCTCATGGTCATTGCGGTGCGTCGTGCGCGTTCCCAGTGGCGTCTGGCACGGCAGGGACCAACGAAAACCGGGATATGGGGGTAACGGCCCACGTACCCCTGGTGTGACCGGTGCGGGAGTCACTGACCGGCGACGTGGTGGCTTCGTGGGGTGCGTCCGTCGTGGAGGCGCGGCCGATCGTGTCCGCGGCCCTGCTCAGTGAGCATCAGGATGTGGTCAATCCGCTGCGCCTCGGGCTCGCGCAGGCTGGGACAGACCGTGCCCTCTAACCCTCGTCCCGGGTGGACGAGGCAGACGTGGCGGGTCGGGGTGCTACCGGAGGCCGCGTGCCCGCGCCTCGGCCACCAGTTGCGCAACCCGGGTCGCGGAAGAAGGCCCGACGCTTGGCGGCGCCATAGGAACTATCAGTTCGGGCCTCGGCCCGGGCACACGTGGGCGCGGTGGGTAGGACCTCCAACTGGGTAGTCCTTCGGTCATCGCCCGCGGCTAGCGCTTCACGAGATCGCACACGCGGCCAGCTCTTGTCGGCAGCGGCACCTGTCATGGCACGCTGAACCCATGAACCTCGAGCCGCCTCGGCCCGTAAGGGTCTTCACTTCGACCGACATGGTTGCTGCCGACCCAACGCCTGGCATGAGCCGTGCGCTGGCCTTCGAGCTGCCGCTCCTGTGGTCCGGCCAGGTCGAGACTGATCCTGGAGCGGTCTCGGGGTGGCACCACCACGAGCGGAACGAGTCGAGTCTGTACATCGTGCGCGGCGTGCTCCGCCTCGAGTTCGAGGGCTACGACGGCTACATCGATGCTGGTCCGGGTGATTTCGTGCATGTCCCCGCGTGGACGGTTCACCGCGAGTCGAACCCCGGCCCGGAGTCATCCTTGGCGGTGATCGCTCGGGTCGGCGGGGGCGTCCCGACGGTCAACGTGGACGTCCCCAGGGGGCATTGACGAGCGGTACGACTGTGCGCTTCACCTGAGGTACCTCTGGTACGCCCCGACAGCCCCCCTTGGCAGCGCCCGTCAAGGGAGCGCGCCGACTGGCGGTGGTGTGCAGCGCCTTTCACGACGACCGCATGGTGGGGATCTGGACGTCCGACGACCACGCCTAGAGACCCGACTACGGCCTCTCGCAGACGGGCCGCACGCCGTGCGCAACGACGAGTCGCTGGATCACCGCTGACACCATCACCCAGAGGGTGTGTCTGTCGTGGCCTTGGTGGGCACGACTTGGCGAGCGCACGCTCCCACAGTCAGCCGGGCACCTCGGGGTACCACCGCCGCAGCTACTGCTTCATCGAGGCCTAGGCCTGTGGTGTCGGCCATCGACGATCAGGCTGATCAGCAGCGCCCGGTCACTTCAACCCGTGGCCGAGGTCTTCGATCTCTTCGTGAAACGCAGCGAGGATGCGGTCGGGGTCTGGGATGATGTTGGTGTCGGTCTTGAACCCGACCCGCACCGTTCCGGCGTAGGAGAAGATGCACGTGCCGAGGGTCTGGTCTCCAGAGCCGGGCACCCAACCGAGCAGGCTGGTGATGCGGGTCCCCGCCAGGTAGCGGGGCTCTCGCGGGCCGGGGACGTTGGTGGTGACGCCGCTGGCCTTGCCCGCGAAGTAGGTCACCAAGGCCCGGCTTAGCCGTCTGCCCAACCGACCGATCCCCTGGATCAGCGCGAAGGTGATCACCGGTTCCGGGGAACGTTTGATCTGGTCCATTCGACGCTTGGTCTCCGCGAGCCGCTCTGCCGCGGTGCCCATCCCGGAGGGCAGCAACAGCAGCACGAGCGCAAAGCGGTTGCCGAGCTCGCGGGGTAGCGGCAGGTGCATCGGGCGCAGGTTGACCGGGATCATCGTCGGGATGTCGACCGTGGAGCCGCCGTGTCCTAGCTGGTACCTCTCGAGGGCTCCCGCGAGTGCCGAGACCAGGACATCGTTCACGGTGGCATCGGAGTTCTTGGCGATGTCCTTGATCAACCGAAGATCGATCGGGTCGGACCAGACTGCCCGCTTGTGCGACCCCGCTGCACCGGCAAGTGGCGACTCGAGGTTGCGGGTCAGCAACAGCTTGGCGAAGACCCCGGCTCCTCGTAGCCCTGTTTGAGTGGCCGCTGATAAAGCGGCCACGATCCGCGCAGGGCGAAGCACGTGGGTCATCTCCGGGGCAGCACGTCGTGCTGCTTCGATGAGGTCGCCCATCCCGTGGTGTCGCACCTCACCGTCGCCCGAGCGGTCGCCGGCTTCCTCGGCCGTGGCATCGGTCAGCGACAGCAGGATCTGTGTCAGCGCGATGCCGTCGGCCAGTGCGTGGTGCAACCGGACGTAGATCGCCGACCCGTGCATGAGCCCGTCGATGAGGTGGATGTCCCACAGGGGGCGGTCACGCGGTAGCGGGGTGGCCAAGAAGCGGCCGACGTACTCCTGCAGTGCAGCGTCATCCCCAGGCGCCGGGAGCCGGACCTCGCGCACATGCTTCGTAAAGTCGAAGTCGTGAACGTCGCGCCAGCGGTGCTTGGCCCCGCGGCGCCCGGCAACGGTGGGCCGCCGCGAAAAGACGGGATAGGCATCGATCAGGCGGCGTTGCACCACTCGGTCGAACCGGGTCCTGTCGATCGGTCCTTCAAGGAACATGACGCACTCGATGACCATCAGGTTCTGGGCCCGGTCCATGTTCATCCAGATGGCGTCGACGGGGTTGACACGATGTTCTCTCACACCGCGAGCGTGCCACGGGTGGCAATCGAGCGTGCCTCGAGCGTCTCTGGGTGGATCCTGATCGCCTCGTTCTCGACACCAACCCAGCGGCACGATTTTAGGTCCGACGCCAAGCTGAGCACCCGAAGGCGGCGGAGTGACTCGGGTCCAGGAGTGCTGGCCGCGGCCGATGAAGACGTTGGGTTCGTTGACTTACCAAGACACGGTCCAAGTCGGACCCGAGTCCTCAGCACCATCTTCAGTCTCGTCGTCCTCGACGCCGTCGTACGGAGTGGAGCGGAGGGCGTCGGGGTCGTAGTCGTCCCTCACTGGCAGACCCAGGGCGGAGAGCGAGTGCCAGGAGGGCAGTGCGTCGTCGAAGATCCCGAACGGGCGCGTGAGTTCCTCGTCCATCCACATCGAGATGTCGAGCAGTTCGTTCCGCATCAGGTTCTCCACGGTGCCTCGATCCAGCCCAGTGCTGCGGCAGAAGTCCTCGAACGGCAGCACTCCGCGACCACCAGGAAGTGGTTTGCGGCCTGGTTCTTCACCCATCGACACAGCGTGACAGCAGGACCGT
>JBKJON010000186.1:0-14568 GCA_046595715.1 Marmoricola sp. | reverse complement strand
TCCGCGCACGTTCGACAAGCAGAGCAACGAGTGGAAGGACGGCGACGCGCTGTTCCTTTCCTGTGCTGTGTGGCGCCAGGCAGCGGAGAACGTCGCCGAGTCGCTCCAGAAAGGGATGCGGGTGGTGGCGCAGGGACGCCTCAAGCAGCGTTCCTATGAGACCCGTGAGGGTGAGAAGCGAACGGTCGTCGAGCTCGAGGTCGAAGAGGTCGGACCCAGCCTGAAGTACGCCACCGCCAAGGTCGCCCGGGTCCAGCGAAGCGGTGGTGGAGGCGGCTACAGCGGCGGCGGGGGCAACGCTCCCGGCGGCGACGACCCGTGGGCGTCCAGCCCTGCTCAGGGCGGGAACGCGGCACCGCAGCCCTCGGGACAGGGAGGCGGCAACCAGGGTTCCTGGGGCGGTCAGCAGGGCGGTCAGACGGCTCCCGGCAGCCAGCCCCAGAACGACCCGTGGGCGACCGGTGGCTCTGACGAGCCCCCGTTCTGACCTTGCACCACTCGCACCACCCGCACCACCCATCAGTCCATCCGAAACCATTCCGGCCGCAGTGATCACGTCGGTGACCACGTGGGGCCGGGCTCAAGAAGGAGCACCACAATGGCCAAGGCAGTGATTCGCAAGCCCAAGAAGAAGGTTTGCCAGTTCTGCAAGGAGAAGGCGTCCGGCGTTGACTACAAGGACACCAACCTCCTGCGCAAGTTCATCTCCGACCGCGGCAAGATCCGAGCGCGTCGGGTGACCGGCAACTGCGTGCAGCACCAGCGCGACGTGGCCACGGCCGTCAAGAACGCCCGTGAGGTCGCACTGCTCCCCTACACGTCCACGGCTCGCTGAGAAGGAGGACTGCGAACATGAAGCTCATCCTGACCCAGGAAGTGACCGGTCTCGGTTCCCCCGGCGACGTGGTCGAGGTCAAGGACGGTTACGGCCGCAACTTCCTCATCCCGCGTGGCTTCGGCATCCGCTGGACCCGTGGTGGCAAGAAGACCATCGAGTCCATCAAGAAGGCACGCGACGCCCGCTCGGTCCGCGACGCCGACCACGCCTCTCAGGTGAAGGCCACGCTGGAGGGCTCGACGTACAGCGTCAAGGTCCGTGCCGGCGCGGGCGGCCGCCTGTTCGGTGCCGTCACCCCAGCGGAGATCGCCACGGCGATCACCGAAGGCGGTGGCGAGGTCGACAAGCGCACCATCGTGGTCGGCAACCCGATCAAGTCCCTCGGCGCGCACACCGTGACCGTCAAGGTGCACGACGAGGTCGAGGCGAAGGTCAACCTCAACGTCGTCTCCGCCTGACGTCCGGCAGTTTTTCTGGTTAACCAGAAAAACTGCCACTTGCCCCACGTTGCAACGTGGGGATGCGCGAAATCTCTGGTGCCAGTGCGTAGGCCGTCCCCCTCAACTCGAGGGTGGGCGGCCTTCGCGCTTCTCCGGACGTGGCGCCGCTTCGACGAGCAGGGGGCCGGGTCCGCCGAGCCACTCCCGGCGGTGCACCCGGAACAGCAGGTAGACCAAGGCGACGTTGACGACCCACGAGAGCAGCTCGGTGGGGTTCTCGAGCGCCTCGAGGCCGCCGCCGATCGCCACCACGGGGAGTACGCCGACCACGGCGAACCCGGTGACCAGGAGGCCGAAGCGCTTCGCGACGTAGCCGTCGGGTGGCGCCTGCCGGGCACCGAGCATGCCGATCTCGCGCGCCAGGACGAGGCAGAACGCGATCTGGGGGAGCGAGGCGAACCACGCGCCGGACGCGTCGAGCTGGTGGCTCAGCTGTGGTAGCCACGTCGGCGCGCTCACCGCGCCGGCGAGCCCGGCCAGCCAGCGGCTGGTCGCGAAGGTGTCCTCGACACGGGCCAGCGCGAAGGTCCCGGACAGCACCAGCAGCCAGCCGACCGGGTCCGCGAGGACGTCGTACCGCTCCCACGTCGGAGAGGGTTTGGCCGGGAAGGAGGCGTAGCCGACCACGATCACCATGCCGATGGCGATCTTCTGCAGTGGCGACATGGCGCAAGACTAGGCTCCGGATCGGCCCCCGGGTCGCTAGGCGCCCAGCCGCATCCAGTGGTCCCCGCGGGCGCGCAGCAGCAGCGTCACGGCGCGGCCACCCATGAAGAACAGGGCGAACGCGGCCCACAGCCAGGTCAGGCCGTTGCCCCCGACCAGCCAGGCCGCCGGCGCGAACAGGGCGAGAGTGACCAGCTGCGCCCACGCCAGGTAGACCCCGTCCCCGGCACCGATGAGCACGCCGTCGAGCACGAACACGATCCCGGCCAGCGGCTGGGCGAGCGCGGCCACGAGCAGCACCGGGACCAGCAGGTCCAGCACCGCCGGGTCGCTGGTGAACAGCCGGCCCAGGAACGGTGAGAGGGCAGCCAGCACGAGCCCCGTGACCAGGCCGCTGAGCCAGCCCCAGCGCTCCATCCGGTGCGTGACCGCCCGGGTTCCCGCGACGTCGGCCGCGCCGAGGTAGCGCCCGGCGATGGCCTGCGCGGCAATGGCCACGGCGTCGAGCGTGAAGGCCAGGAAGGTCCAGATCGTCAGGGCGAGCTGCATGGTCGCGAGGTCGGCGTCACCGAGCCTCGCGGCGGCGTACGTCATGATCAGCAGGGATGCCCGGAGCATCAGCGTCCGCAGGATCAGGGGCACGCCGGCCCGGCCGGACTGCCTGATCCCAGGCAGGTCCGGCCGCAGGGACGCCGACTCGCGCCGGGCCGCCCGGACCACCACCCACACCAGCGCGAGGGCGGAGCCGAGCTGCGCGACCAGGGTGCCGACGGCCGAACCCGCGATGCCCAGCCCGGCGCCGTAGACGAGCCCCACGTTGAGCACGATGTTGGCGAGGTTGCCGACGACCGCCACCACGAGCGGCGTGCGGGTGTCCTGGAGTCCCCGCAGCACCCCGGTGGCGGCCAGCATCAGCAGGATCGGCACGACGCCCAGGAGGGCGATCCGCAGGTACGTCGTCGCGAGGTCCGCCACGGCTGCACCCGGCCCGAACAGGCCCACGATCGGCCGGGTCAGCGGCACCGTGACCAGGGTGAGCAGGGTGCCGATCGCCGCGGCCAGCCAGAGGCCGTCGACGCCCTGGGCCAGGGCGCGTCGGGAGTTGCCCGCCCCGACCTGGCGCGCCACCGACGCAGTGGTGCCGTAGGCCAGGAAGATGCACAGGCTGATCAGGGTGCCGAGCACGGCGGAGGCGATTCCGAGAGCCGCGAGCTGCGGCGTCCCGAGGTGACCGACGACCGCGGAGTCTGCGAGCAGGAACAGCGGCTCCGCGACCAGCGCGAGGAACGCGGGGACAGCGAGCCGGAGGATCTCCCGGTCCCGGGACCGGAGCACGACCAGCTTCTCGGCCCGGGCGGTGCGCACCCGCTGCCTGTCCTTCCTGGCCAGTATCACGGGGGTGAGGCTAGGCGCTACCCAAACCTGTGTAAAACCCGGGTTTTCTGTGGGTATCCCCCCGGGCTCGGGGCTTTGTCGACAAAGAAACGGGACAGTCCCAGATGGCGACCAGGTGAACACCAGCGGGCGAAGAATCTTTTGTCCACAGGTCGAAAACTGACAAAGCCGCAGGTCAGAGGTGGTTTAGCTGGTAAAACTTCTTTGTTGTCCACAGGCGGACCAACAGGACGTGGGCACTCCCAGCGGCGTGTTCCACATCATCAACAGGGTTATCCACAGGCGCCTGTGGATAACGGGCTTGGTGACCCTGGTCCGGGGGGCCTAGTGTGCGGCGTTCGGGTCCTCCAACTGCGGAGTGCGACGACCCGTGCGCACCACACTCGGGGCAGCTCGCCGAGCCACCGGAAGCTGTCGGTGCTCGCCCCTAGCGTGGGTGCATCAAGTGTTGGGGAGAGGGCCACGCGATGAGCATGACCGAGTCGAGCGGCGGATCCCCGATGGGTTCGGCGGGGGTCGCGACGAGCGAGTCCTGGAGCGGTGAGTCCTTCACCAACAGCTTCGGTGAGGACCAGGGCGGCAACCAGGAGCACTGGTCGGGCCGGATGCCCCCGCAGGACGCCGACGCCGAGCAGAGCGTGATCGGCTCGATGCTCATCTCCAAGGACGCGATCGCCGACGTCAACGAGCAGATCGGCGGGGGCGACTTCTACCGCCCGGCCCACGAGATCATCTACGACGCGATCGTCGACCTCTACGGCCGCGGGGACCCGGCCGACCCTGTCACCGTGTCGGCCGAGCTGCACCGCCGCGGCGAGCTGCAGAAGGTGGGCGGCGCGCCCTACCTGCACACCTTGTCGGCCAGTGTCCCGATCGCCGCCAACGCGGGCTACTACGCGACGATCGTGCGCGAGAAGGCGATCCTGCGCCGACTGGTCGACGCCGGCACCAAGATCGCCCAGATGGGCTACGCCGGCGAGGGCGAGGTCGACCAGACGGTCGACGCCGCGCAGCAGGAGATCTACGCGATCGGGGAGAAGCGGCAGCAGGAGGACTACGCGCCGCTGTCCGCGATCATGGAGTCGACCCTCGACGAGATCGAGGCGATCTCGAACAAGGACGGCAACAGCGGGGGTGTCCCGACGGGGTTCGCGGACCTCGACGACCTCACCAACGGGTTCTCGGGCGGTCAGATGATCATCGTCGCGGCGCGACCCGCGGTCGGGAAGTCCACCCTCGCCCTGGACTTCTGCCGCTCGGCCTCGATCCACAACAACCTGACCAGCGTGATCTTCAGCCTCGAGATGTCGAAGAGCGAGATCACGATGCGCCTGCTCTCGGCCGAGGCGAAGATTTTACTGAACAACATGCGCAAGGGCGAGATGGGCGACGACGACTGGAACAAGCTCGGCCCCAAGATGGGCCAGGTCTCCGGGGCGCCGATGTTCATCGACGACAGCCCCAACATGACGATGATGGAGATCCGGGCCAAGGCGCGCCGGCTCAAGCAGCGGCACGACCTCAAGCTGATCGTCATCGACTACCTCCAGCTGATGTCCAGCGGCAAGAAGGTCGAGTCCCGTCAGGTCGAGGTCTCGGAGTTCTCCCGCCAGATCAAGCTGCTCGCCAAGGAGCTCGACGTCCCGATCGTCGCCCTCTCCCAGCTCAACCGTGGTCCCGAGCAACGATCTGACAAACGTCCCATGATGAGCGACCTGCGCGAGTCCGGCAGCATCGAGCAGGACGCCGACATCGTGATGCTCCTGCACCGCGAGGACGTCTACGAGAAGGAGTCACCCCGCGCCGGTGAGGCCGACATCATCGTGGCCAAGCACCGCAACGGCCCGACCCGCGACGTCGTGGTCAGCTTCCAGGGCCACTACTCACGCTTCGTCGACATGGCTCACTGACGGGTCCCGGATGGGCACGCGAGCCCGGTCGGTGACGAGGATGGTTCCGTCGACGCAGTCCCGACACGACAGGGGGAACCCATGCTGGACCTGAAGGAGCTCGAGCTCGGCGACGAGGAGACCTCGATCGTGGGGGTCGTGCGCGACTTCGTGGACCGTGAGGTCCGGCCGGTGGCACGCGAGCTCGACCACGGCAACGTCTACCCCGAGAAGCTGATCGAGCAGATGAAGGAGCTCGGCATCTTCGGCCTGGCCGTGCCCGCGCCATGGGGCGAGGTCAGCGTGAGCGCCCCCTGCTACGCCGCCGTCACCGAGGAGCTGGCCAGGGGCTGGATGAGCCTCGCCGGCGCCATGGGCGGACACACCGTGGTGGCCAAGCTGCTCGTCGCCTACGGCAGCAGAGCGCAGCAGGACCGCTACCTGCCCCGGATGGCGACCGGTGAGGTCCGCGCGACGATGGCGCTGACCGAGCCCGGAGGCGGCTCCGACCTGCAGGCGCTGCGGACCACCGCCCGCCGTGACGGCGACGGCTACCTCGTCAACGG
Source organism: Marmoricola sp. (assembly GCA_046595715.1). GTDB lineage: Bacteria > Actinomycetota > Actinomycetes > Propionibacteriales > Nocardioidaceae > Marmoricola. Next base: position 8,714 of record JBKJON010000186.1, on the reverse strand, counting down.
CTCCAAGACCTGGATCACCAACGCCCGCAGGTCCCAGCTCGTGGCGCTGCTGTGTCGCACGGACCCCGACGCGCAACCGGCCCACCGCGGCATCAGCATCCTCCTCGTCGAGAAGGGTCCCGGCTTCGAGGTCTCGCGCGATCTGCCCAAGCTCGGCTACAAGGGCGTGGAGAGCTGCGAGCTTTCCTTCGAGGACTTCCGGACGCCGGCCAACAGCCTCCTCGGGGGCCAGGAGGGCCAGGGTTTCGCCCAGATGATGCGCGGTCTCGAGATCGGTCGCATCCAGGTCGCCAGCCGGGCGGTCGGCGTCGGCCGGGCCGCCCTCGAGGACTCGCTCGCCTACGCCCAGCAGCGCGAGAGCTTCGGCCAGCCGATCTGGCAGCACCAGTCGGTCGGCAACTACCTCGCGGACATGGCCACCTCCCTGGCCGCAGCCCGCCAGCTGGTGATGTACGCCGCCCGCCGCTACGAGTCCGGCCAGCGGGCCGACCTGGAGGCGGGCATGGCCAAGCTGTTCGCCTCGGAGACGGCCATGAAGATCGCTTTGGACGCGGTCCGGATCCACGGCGGCTACGGGTACTCCACCGAGTTCGACGTCGAGCGCTACTTCCGCGACGCGCCGCTGATGATCGTGGGCGAGGGCACCAACGAGATCCAGCGGAACGTGATCGCCCGCCAGCTCGTCAAGCGACACCCGGCCCGCTCGTGAGCGCCCACGAGTCCGTCACCTGGCTGTTCGTGCCGGGCAGCCGGGAGGACCGCTTCCTGCGCGCGGCCGACTCGGGCGCGGACGAGGTCATCCTCGACCTCGAGGACGCGGTCCCCCCCGGTGCCAAGGACACGGCCCGCGCCAGCGTCGTGGCCTGGCTCGAGGAGCAGGGGTCGGGCTGGGTCCGCGTCAACGCCGCCGGCACCCAGTGGCACGAACGCGACCTCGCGGCCGTGGCGTCGGCAGCCGGGCTTCGCGGAGTCGTGGTCCCCAAGGCCGAGGATCCGGAGACCCTGCGCGCCGTACGCCGGGAGCTGCCCACCGGGGTCGGCCTCCTGGCCCTGGTGGAGTCGGCCCGGGGGATCGACCGCGCAACCGCGATCGCCGCGAGCGGTGCGGTCACGGGCCTCGCCTTCGGGTCCGTCGACTTCGCGCTGGACATCGGGGCCGACGAGACCGACGAGGCCCTGCTGCTCGCGCGGAGCTCACTGGTGATCGCCTCGCGCGTGGGTGGGCTGTCGGCTCCGCTCGACGGCGTGACGACCTCGACGACCGATGACGCCGGGGCTCTCGACGCCGCGAGGCGAGCGCGCAGCCTAGGGTTCGGCGGCAAGCTCTGCCTCCATCCGCGACAGGTGGAGCCGGTGGCCGAGGGGTTCCGGCCGACCGCGGCCCAGCTCGCCTGGGCGGACCGCGTCCTGGAGGCGGGCGGGGGCACCGACGAGGGCGTTGTCAGCGTCGACGGCCAGATGGTCGACCGCCCGGTGCTGGCTCGGGCGCAATCGATCCTGGCCCGGGGTGGTTCCCGGTGAGCGACCAGGAGCCCCGTGCCCTGCCCCTCGACGGTCTGACCGTGGTCGCGCTCGAGCACGCGGTCGCGGCCCCGTTCACCACCCGTCACCTGGCCGACCTCGGGGCACGGGTGATCAAGGTCGAGCGGCCGGGAGTGGGTGACTTCGCCCGCGAGTACGACCGGAGCGTCCACGGCCAGGCCAGCTACTTCGTCTGGCTCAACCGTGGCAAGGAGAGCATCGAGCTCGACCTCAAGTCCGACGCCGACCTCGGGCTGCTGATGAGCATCCTGGACACCGCCGACGTGTTGGTGCAGAACCTGCTGCCGGGCGCGGTCGACCGCCTGGGCCTGGACGCCGCGACCCTGCGCGCCCGGCGGCCCGAGCTGATCCACTGCTCCATCTCCGGGTACGGCGCCGACGGTCCCTACTCCGGGAAGAAGGCCTACGACCTGCTCGTGCAGTGCGAGTCGGGTCTGCTCAGCACAACCGGGACCCCCGAGGAGCCGGCCAAGGTGGGCGTGTCCGTGGTGGACATCGCCACCGGGATGTACGCCTTCTCCGGGATCCTCGCCGCGCTCTATGAACGTGAGCGCACGGGCGTGGGCGCCACGTTGAGCGTCGCCATGCTCGACGCCGTCGGCGAGTGGATGATGCAGCCCACCTATCTCAGCGTGTACGGCGGGAAGCCGTTCCGCCGTACCGGCGCCCGGCACGCCTCCATCGCCCCCTACGGTCCCTACCGCTGCGCCGACGGGACCGTGTTCCTCGGGGTCCAGAGCGACCGCGAGTGGGGCCTGCTGGCCCGGGAGATCCTGGGCCGACCGGACCTGGTGGACGACGAGCGGTGCGCGCGCAACACCGAGCGCGTGGCCCACAACGAGATGATCACCGGCGTGATCGAGGGAGTGCTGGCCGACCGGGCCGCCGACGACGTGGTCCTCGCCCTGGAGCGCTGCGGCCTCGCCTGTGCCCGGATGCGGACCCCGCAGGAGTTCTACGACCATCCCCAGCTCGCCGCCCGCGACCGCTGGCGCGAGGTGGGCTCGCCCGGCGGCCGCGTGCGCGCGCTGCTCCCGCCGGTCACCGTCGAGGGCCAGGAGGCGAGGATGGGTGACGTCCCGGTCCTGGGGCAGCACTCGGCGGCCCTGCGGCGCGAGTTCGAGCCCGCCGAGCCCACCGAGCCCACGGGCGGCGAGTGCTGATGGACGGCGTGGTCGAGCGCACCGAGCTCCTGACGCCGGGACCAGCGATCGCGCTGGCCGGTCTGCTCGACGTCGCGCTGCCCGACCTCGACGCCGGCGAGGGGCTCCCGCTGACCTGGCACTGGCTCTACCTGCTGGAACGCCCCCTGCAGCGCGACCTCGGGCCGGACGGGCACCCGGTGCGGAACGCCCTCCCCGCACCCCCGGGTCCGGGCCGCCGCCGCATGTGGGCCGGGGGAGCCGTCCGCAGCCTGGCGCCGTTGCGCGTGGGGGAGCAGACCACCAGGCGCAGCCGGGTGCTGAGCACCACCGAGAAGGCGGGCCGCAGCGGACGTCTCACCTTCGTCACGGTGGGTCACACCCTGCTTCAGGGCGGCGAGACCCTCGTCGAGGAGCGCCAGGACATCCTCTACCGCGACGCGCTCACCGGACCTGACGCCGCGGAGGCCGAGGTCGAGACCCGCGACCGGGTGGAGGCCGGACCCTCGGAGTGGTCGCTCCCGGTCAGCCCCACCCTGCTGTTCCGCTTCTCCGCCCTCACCTACAACGGCCACCGGATCCACTACGACCGCGACTACGCCAGGACGCAGGAGGGCTACCCCGGACTCGTGGTCCACGGCCCGTTGCAGGCGATGGTCATGGCCGAGCTGGCGCGCTCCCGGGGCGTCGGCGCCCAGGAAGGGGCAGCGCCCGGGGTGCGCTTGGAGTACCGCCTGGTCGCGCCGCTGTTCGAGGGCCAGGGCCTCGTGGTGGGGGCCACCGAGCAGGACGGAGTGCTGCGCACGACGGTGCGCGACGCGTGGGGTCGGCGTACGGCCGAAGGGACGCTCGAGCAGGGGTGAACGACCGGGCCACCGGGTCCCGGCGTACCGGGTCGCAAAGTGAGACATGGGAGCTCTCCGGGCCTGACCTAGGTTGACCTCGGCAGGACAACGGGCACGACGAGAGGTCGCCGGTCCAGCCGTGGAAAGGAGATCTTGACGCGATGAGCGACACGACCGACGGCGCTGGTGCCCCCCCGGGGGAGACGTTCCGGCTGATGTACCTCAGCCACGACCTGATCGACGCCGAGAACCGCAAACGTGCGCTGGGTGCGTTGTTCTCCCAGGCGCGGTCCAACAACAAGAGGCGCCACATCACCGGTGCGTTGCTGGTCTCCGGCGACGTCTTCATCCAGACCCTCGAGGGGGAGGAGCAGGTGGTCCGGCAGGTCTTCGAGACCATCCGGCAGGACAGCCGGCACGACGGCGTGGAGCTGCTCGAGACAGGCATCGTGCCGGAGCGGGTGTTCGGGCACTGGTCGATGGCACGGGTCTCCGAGGAGGGCGAGCCCGACATCCCGCTCATCGCCCACACGGACGGCATCTCACCCGCGGCCGGCCGCCGCATCTCGCCCGCCGCCGGAGAGGTGCTCGACGTGATGCGGCAGGCGGCCGCCCGGGAGCTGTCCCGCTAGTCCCACGACTGGTCAGGCCGCCGGCCAGCCCTCGCCGGACGCCGCGGCCGTGGTGAGCTCAGCGTCCGAGGCCACGTCGTCGGAGACCTTCGTCAGGGTGTTGATGCTGACGTGCGGCCAGCTGATCCGCCCGGGGAGCCCGTCGCGCCTCGGGAAGAAGTCCAGCATCACGACCTGGACGTACTGCATCTGCAGCACGACCAGACCATCGGGCTCGGGGGCGAGCTCCTGGATCCAGAACGTCGACTTCATCGAGGCCGCGTCGGCCTTCCGGACGACGAAGGGGATGTTCTTGATCCCGCCCGTGGGGTGCGTGGTGTCGAAGTCCAGGACCGTCGTCTGGGTGAAGCTCTGTCCTGCGGTCGCCGCCTCCAGGAGCAGGTGCGGGGCCGTCGGGTCGAACCCCGGGAAGGCGGGGAAGTTCACGGTGCCCTTGAACGGGTGGTCGTGGAAGTGCTTGTACGGCGAGAGGTAGCGGTCGGTCTCCAGGTCGGGGTCGACCCCGATCGGCAGCCCGTTGACCGGCCGGATCGGCGCTAGTCCCGGCTGGAAGGTGCCGGTGCCGAGCGCGAGCACCGCGTCGCCGTGGGGGATCGTGCCCAGCCGGGCGACGTCGAAGCCCTCGGGAGTCCGGTTCTTCATGTGGAGGAACAGGCCTGGCTCGTGGTGGATCGCCGCTCCGGGGAGGCCGGTCTCGGTGCTCGCCGGCTCGTCGACCACGGCGACCTGGTGGATGACCTGCTCGTAGTCCAGTGTGACGATGCGCTGGTCGGTCTGCCTCTGCTGGTCGGCCGAGACGCCGCGGTTGGGCACCCCCTTGTCGACCAGGCTGAAGTTGAGCTCCTCGTCGTACTGGTTGAGCAGGAGCCGGTAGTCCAGCGGGCCCGGCTGGGCGAAGGGCAGGGCGATCATGTTCCAGCCACGTCCCTTCCCCACCCACCGTCCGGGGAGGGTGCCGAACGGGCCCAGCTCCTTGTCGAAGGGCGTGGCGACCTCGATGTGCCGGTTCTGCCCGTCAATCGTCTCGATCTTCGTGTCGGTCGTCATGACCCACTCCTCTGAGGCTCGGGTGGCCTCGCCCGGACTGGGGCGCTGCCTGGTGAGAGGAGGAGGGCGGAGCGGGCGTCGCAAATACCACCGGGATTCTTGTCAGAATGGGCCGATGCGCATCGCCGTGCTCGCGGACACCCACTCGCCCCGGCACTGGAAGGGGTGCCCGCCCGCCGTGGCCTCGGCGCTGGACGGGGTGGACCTCATCCTGCATGCCGGCGACGTGTGCCTCGTCGAGACGCTGGACGAGCTGGCGGCGTACGCCCCGGTGCGGGCGGTGCGCGGCAACAACGACGGACCCGAGATCGCCGCCTGGGGTGCGCCCGAGGTGCTCGAGGTGGAGCTGGAAGGTCTCCGGGTCGCGATGCTGCACGACAGCGGCGCCTCCACCGGCCGCGGGCGTCGGCTTCGTCGCCGGTTCCCGACCGCCGACCTGGTCGTCTTCGGGCACTCCCACATCCCGTGGGAGCAGGTCCACGAGGGACAGCGCGCCTTCAACCCCGGCTCACCGACGGACAGGCGCCGACAACCGCACGCGACGATGGGTGAGCTCCTGGTCGAGGACGGGGTCCTGCTCTCGGCCCGGATCTTCCCGGTCGACTGAACCGCGGCTCGCCACCTGTCCGGCTCGAACCTCAGCTGATCCTGGCCTGCGCCCGCGCGGTGCTGATCGCCGCGGTCAGGGTCTCGAGATCGAAGGCGCCGTGGTGGACCTCGCCGTCGCTGAGCAGGTCGCGTACGACGGGCTCGGCCAGCCCGCAGTAGGGGCACTCGAAGTCGCCGAACTCGATGATCCTCACGCTCGCCCCGGCCGGTCCACGGACGTGGTCGCGCTCGCGGTCGACCTCCGGGACGAGGTCCTGGACCAGCGCTGTGTCGCCGAGCAAGGCCCGCGCCCGCCGGTCGGGGGCCAGCAGACCGGTCAGGCGCACCACCACGTAGGTCAGGACCGAGGCGACGGCCACGGCTGAGAGGGCGCCGAGCTTGGCCTCGGCGAGCTGGTCGCCCTCGAAGGCCCGGGTGGCGATCAGGAGGGCGACCGTGAAGCCGATGCCCGAGATGGTGCCGCTGCCCAGCACCGCCCACTAGGTTGCGGGCATGACGCGCACAGCACTTGTCCTCGGTGGGGGCGGCATCACCGGCATCGCCTGGGAGCTCGGCATCCTCAAGGGTCTGGCCGACGTGGGAATCGACCTGAGCGGCGCCGACCTGGTGGTCGGTACGTCGGCCGGGTCGGTCGTCGGAGCCCAGATCACCAGCGGCAGCTCGCTCGACGAGCTCTACGCCACCCAGCTCGAGCCGGTCGACCATGAGATCGGCGCTCACTTCGGTCGGTTCACCATGCTCCGCCTGGTCCCGCCGATGGTCATCCCGGGCAGCGAGCAGAGGAAGCTGGCCCGCATCGGCAAGCTCTCGATGAAGGCGCACCCACCTGGCGGCGAGCAGCGCATCGACGTGATCCGCTCCCGCATCGGCGTGGGAGAGTGGCCCGAGCGCGAGCTGAAGGTCACCTCCGTCGAGGCCGAGAGCGGTGAGTTCGTCGCCTTCGACCGCACCAGCGGGGTCGACCTCGTGCACGCGGTGGCCGCGAGCTGCGCCGTACCCCTGGTGTGGCCGGCCGTGACGATCCATGGCAGGCACTACGTCGACGGGGGCATGCGCTCGACTGCCAACGTGGACCTCGCTCAGGGGGCCGACGTCGTCATCGTGCTCGCGCCCCTGCCGCAGGCCTTCAGCAAGGCCACCTCGATCCAGGCCCAGCTCGCCGCCACGGGGGCGACCCGCACGGCCGTGGTCACCCCGGACGAGAGGGCGCTGGCCGACATCGGCAAGAACGTCCTCGACCCGGAGAAGCGCTCGGCCGCCGCACGCACCGGTCTTCGTCAGGCCACCGTCGTGCAGGAGCTGGTCCGCCAGGCCTGGGACACGCCGGCCGGGTGACCCCCACCGTGTGACCCCCGCCGGGGGGACGTGAGTCGGCTGCTCGCGACTCGCAGGGAACGCGGGTGGCGCGCTCTCAGCTGTGCGCCGTGAGCCAGTCCACGACCTCGGTGGTGATCGCGTCGCGGTTGGTCTCGTTGAAGATCTCGTGGCGTGCGCCGGGGAGGACCCGTGTCGTCACGTCGGCGATCCCGGCGTCGCGGTAGCGCTGCCCGAGGAGCTCGACGAGCTGGCCGTCGCCGGAGAGCGGGTCGGCCTGGCCGGAGACGATCAGCAGGGGCAGGTCGGAACGGATGCCCGACAGGGCGTCGGGGTCCGCGAGTCGACCGGCCTGGGCGAACATCTGCGGGATCGCGTCCTCGGGCACGTCGAAACCGCACAGCGGGCTGGCGACGTAGGCGTCCACCTCGGCCTCGTCGCGGGAGAGCCACTCATAGCCGGTGCGGTGCGCGAATCCCGCGTTGAACGCCTCCAGGCCGGCAGGCCCCTCGGACTGCGCGAGGCTGGCGGCGAGGACGTCGAGCGCGGTCGAGCCGGAGAGCACCACGCCGGCGTACTGCGCGGAGTGGTCCAGGAGCACCGACTGGGCGGCGAAGGAGCCCATCGAGTGGGCCAGGAGGAACAGCGGGAGGTCGTCGTGCTCGATGCTCGCGCCGTACGCCGCCACGTCGTCGATCAGCGCGGCGAAGCCGGCCGACCCGAACTCGCCCAGCCTGCCACCGGGGACGAGTGAGGACCCGTGGCCGCGGTGGTCATGGGCGTGCACGACGAAGCCCGCGGCGTTGAGCCTCTGGGCGAGACGGTCGTAGCGGGAGCTGTGCTCGGCGAGGCCGTGCGCGATCTGCACCACCCCGAGCGGATGCTCGACCTCGTCCCAGGTGAAGGTGGCGAGGACGGTCTCGTCGGAGGGTGAGCGGAAGGACGACGTCGAGTAGGCCATGGCGGGATCGTGGCACACAGGCCGACGCAGGCACGGGACCCCCACCTCCTGCGGCGGCACGGCACCGCCTCGGGGTGGTAGAGCGCCCGGCGGGCCCCAGATGCCTCCTCCGGAGCATGCACGGCGACCTGTGGGGTACCGCGGGGCATGAGCGGATGGCAGGTGGCGTTGCTGGCCGCCACCGCCCTGCACGCCGGGTTCCAGCTCACCGTCACCGTGCTGGTCTATCCGGCTCTGGTGAGGGTCCCCGCCTCGGCGTGGCAGGTCGAGCACGACCGGCACTCACGACGGATCGTCCCGGTGGTGGGCGTGGTGTACGTCGCCGCTCTCGTTGCCTGCGTCGGCGTACTCCTCACCGCTCCGACGGACGCCGAGTGGGTCGCCGTCGCAGCCACGGGCACAGCGATCGGGACCACCGCGCTGGCGGCGGCCCCGCTGCACGGTCGCCTGGCGGGTGACCCCGATCCCGTCCTGCTGAAGCGGCTCCTCCGCGTCGACCGCGTCCGTGCCGCTGCGGTCGTCGTGGCGCTCGCCGCCGCCCTGGCCCCGGAGCTGCTCCAGCGCTGAGCCAGGCTCAGCGCGGGATGGCCAGGGGTACGACCGCCACAGGACAGTTCGCGTG
>JBKJON010000168.1:0-8178 GCA_046595715.1 Marmoricola sp. | reverse complement strand
CTGGCCGTCATGGGGGCCAGCGGCAGCGGCAAGAGCACGATGCTCCACCTGATGGCCGGCCTGACGACCGCCGACGGCGGGCAGGTGCTCATCAACGGGCAAGACCTCGGGACGATGGACGACAAGCAGCTCACGCTGTTCCGCCGGCGGAACATCGGGCTCGTCTTCCAGAGCTTCAACCTGATCCCGACGCTGACGGCCGAGGAGAACATCCTGCTGCCGTTGTCCATCGCGGGACGCAAGCCCGACCACGAGTGGTACGACACCGTGATCGACACCGTCAACCTACGCGACCGCCTCGGTCATCGGCCCAACCAGCTCTCCGGGGGGCAGCAGCAGCGCGTGGCGGTCGCCCGTGCGCTGGCCAGCCGTCCGGCTATCGTCTTCGCCGACGAGCCCACCGGCAACCTGGACTCCCGTTCGGGGGCCGAGGTGCTCTCGCTGCTGCAGCGCTCGGTCCAGGAGTTCGGCCAGACGATCGTCATGGTGACCCACGACCCCGTCGCCGCCGGCTACACCGACCGCGTCGTGTTCCTGGCGGACGGCCGACTGGCCGGCGAGCTTGAGCACCCCACCCGCGAGGCCGTCCTGGAGCGGATGGCCGACCACGAGGCGCACCTCGGACAGGTGGAGAGCTAGGCGATGCTCCACGCTGCCTGGAAGAGCCTGCTGGGCCGCAAGCTGCGGCTGTTCATGAGCACCTTCGCCATCGTCCTCGGGGTGGCGTTCGTCGGCGGGACGCTGATCTTCACCGACACCCTCAACAAGAGCTTCACCGCGATCTTCGACAACACCGTCGGGGACGTCGTCGTACGCCCCCAGGGGGCCGCCGACGCCGACTCGGCCCCCACGACCCTGACCCTGCCCGGGCGCCTGATCGACGTGATGGCCGCGGTGCCGGGGGCGGCGCGCGCCGACGGGAACGTGAACTCCTTCGGGGTCTTCGTGGTCGGTGAGAACAACCGCGTGGTCGGTGGTCAGGGTGCCCCGGGAATCGGGGTCAACACCAGCGACGCGCCCGCAGCCAACGGCGTCGAGGGCCTTCAGGTCGTCCGGGGCCGTGAGCCCCTGGGCAAGGACGAGGTCGCCATCGACGCGGCGACCGTACGTCGGGCCAACTACGACCTCGGCGAGAAGGTGCGGCTGATCAGCGCAGGGAAGAAGGCGCTGCTCGAGCCGACCCTGGTCGGCATCGCCGACTTCCCCGAGGGTGGCTCGCTCAACGGCGCCACGGTGAGCATCTTCGACACCGCCACCGCGCAGGACCTCTTCCTCGACGGCCGGGACGCGTTCAGCGACGCCTGGGTCACCGCCAGACCGGGGGTCTCCCAGGAGGAGCTGCGTGCCCAGGTCGCGAAGGTGCTGCCGAAGGGCTTCGAGGCCGTCACGGGCGACAAGGCCGCCGACGAGTCGGCCAGCCAGCTGCTCGAGGCGATCTCGTTCCTGACCATCTTCCTGCTCGTCTTCGCCGGGATCGCGCTCGTGGTCGGATCGTTCCTGATCGTGAACACGTTCTCGATGCTGGTGGCCCAGCGGAGCCGCGAGCTCGCGTTGTTGCGGGCACTGGGGGCCTCGCGCAAGCAGGTGACCCGATCGGTGCTCTTCGAGGCGTTCGTCGTGGGCCTGGTCGGCAGCGGCGTCGGCCTCGGGCTCGGCGTGCTGCTCGCCCTCGGCATCCGGGCCCTGTTCGCCCGGCTCGGCCTCGACCTGTCGGGGCAGGGGCTGGTCTTCGGCCTGCGCACCCCGGTCGCCGCCTTCGGGGTCGGTCTGGTCGTGACCATGGTGGCGGCGTACCTCCCGGCCAGGCGGTCCAGCCGGATCCCCCCTGTCGCGGCCCTGCGTGACGACGTGGCCATGCCGGAGTCCTCACTGCGTCGCCGGTTGCTCGTCGGTGGCCTGATGACCCTGACCGGTGTCGTGGCCGGTGCCGTGGGGCTCTTCCTGGACGTGCCCAAGCCGGGCTACTGGGTGGGTGCGGGAGCGCTTCTGGCCATGCTGGGCATGGCCGCGGCCAGTCCCGCCACCTCGAAGCCGTTCATGGTTCTCGCCGCGGGCACCTACCGTCGGCTTTTCGGGAGCATCGGGGTGCTGGCGGGCCAGAACTCGCTGCGCAACCCACGGCGTACGGCGGCCACCGCCTCCGCCCTGATGATCGGCCTCACCCTGGTCACCACGATGTCGATCGCAGGGACCTCGGCCAAGGCGAGCGTCGACCGCACCATCGAACGCACCTTCCTCGGCGACATCGTGATCAGCAACGCCATCGGGCAGGGCTTCTCGCCCGAGATCGGGACCGAGGCGGCGACCGAGCCCGGCGTCAGGTCGGTGACCCGCTTCCGCTCCGCGCAGGCCAGGCTCGACGGGGACCGCAAGTTCCTGACCGGCGCCGACCCCAGGACCCTCACCCAGGTGATGCGCCTGGACCTGGCGGCCGGCTCGCTCGCCGACTTCACGGGCGACACCCTGCTGGTCAGCTCGAAGGTGGCCAGCGAACGGGGCTACCAGGTCGGCCAGGAGCTCACCTTCCGCTTCCCCAAGGGCCCGACGAAGCTGCGCATCGTCGGCATCCACGATGCCGAGTTCGCCAGCTACCTGACCACCCTGGACGCGTTGTCGAAGGGCGGATACGCACCCGAGGACTCCAGCCTGCTGATCAAGCTGGAACCCGGGGCCCGCGCCACCGACGTGAAGGCAGCACTCGAGAAGGCGACCGCGAAGCTGCCGATCATCACCGTCAAGGACCAGACGGAGTACGCCGCGGAGCAGCGCGCCCCGATCGACCGGCTGATCTTCATCATCTACGCGTTGCTGGGCCTGGCCCTGATCATCGCGGTGCTCGGAGTCGTCAACACGCTGGGGCTCTCGATCATCGAGCGCACCCGCGAGATCGGCCTCCTACGGGCCATCGGCGTCGACCGGCGTCAGATGCGGCGGATGGTGAGCCTCGAGTCGGTCGCGATCGCGGTCCTCGGTGCCCTGATGGGCATCGGGATGGGCTTGGTCTTCGGCATCGCCCTGATGGCCTCGCTGCGCGACGAGGGCCTCGAGGTCACCCGGATCCCGTGGGGCAATCTGGGGATCTACCTGCTCTCCTCGATCGCGATCGGGTTGCTCGCCGCGCTCTTCCCGGCACGGCGCGCCGCAAGGCTCGACGTGCTGAAGGCCATCGGAACCGAGTGATGTAGGGCTGAATTCCGCTCCTGAACAGGGGCAGGACGTGAAATCTTCAAGACATCGGTCCCCAGGAGCGACTCAGCCCGCTAGGTTTCTGGTCACGACGTGAAGAAGGGACTCACCGGTGGACGAGCACTCGCCGCGGGGCGGCGGTCGGCGCGGGCGCAAGCACGTGCTGGTCAGGGAGTACGTCCGATCGGTGATCGTCAGCGCCGAGCCGGGCACCCCGGCACCCTCTGAACGCGACCTGGCCGAGCAGTTCGGCGTCGCGCGGATGACGGTGCGCCACGCCATCGACGCCCTGGTGGCCCAGGGACTGCTGGAGCGTGTCGCCGGTCGCGGCACGTTCGTGACCAAGCCGCTGATCGACATGCAGATGCGGCTCTCGGCCTACACCGAGGAGATGGAGCGCCGGGGCAAGAAGCCCGAGTCGAAGACCATGCTGGCCCGCCGCGAGAGCGCCGGTCCAGGCGTCGCCCGCGCGCTCGAGGTCGAGGAGGGCACAGCCATCGCCCACTGGCAGCGCCTGCGCCTCGCCGACGGCGTGCCGATGGCGATCCAGCACGTGTACCTCTCGCTCGACCTGTTCCCCAACTTCCTCGACGAGGCCCTGCCCGCCAGCCTCTACTCCTGGCTCGCCATGCGCGACCTGATGCCCACCTGGGGCGAGGACTCGGTCCTGGCCGGGATCGCCACCGAGGAGGAGGCCGAGCTCCTCGAGCTCGACCCCGGCTCCCCGGTCCTGCACATCTCACGGCGGGCGTTCTGCCGCGAGAACGTCGTCGAGGTCACCCGCAGCGTCTACCGTGCCGACCGCTACACCCTCTGGGTGCCGGTGCTGCGGCCGGAGCACCTCCGCTAGCCCCCGGGGAGGGGCCCGTGCTGCTGAAGTGGCCCGGGCTGACGGTGGCACCGATGGCCGGCGCGCCCGACAGGGAGCGTAAAAGCGACGCGTGGCGCGAGATGACCAACTCGGGCACGGCAGGGAAGTCCGAGCGACACCGGCCGCCAAGCGACTGAGGGGGTGCTGGACGGCGGGGCCGCCGGCAGTCCGGGCCCCTGCGTGGTCGGAAGGCTCCCGAGCCCCACGCTGCGGTGGGCCTACAAGCCGCCGACCGGGGCGACCTCGATGCCGGCGTGCTCGCAGACCCAGGTGGGGTCGGGGCCGCCGAGGTCGGGGTGGATGTAGAGGGCGTGCGGCTCCAGGAGGTCGCAGGCGCGGCACAGCGGCCAGCGGCCGCTGGTCTGGAGCAGGGAGTCCTGCACGTCCTGGGCCACCAGCCCGACCACGAAGTCGCGGCCCTCGGCCCACTGCTGCAACCACCAGCCGCGGTCGACCAGAGCGGCCTCGAGGGCCGAGACCGTCGCCGGGTCCGCGCAACCGGTGGTCTCGAGGTCGTGCAACACCAGGGCACGGGCCTTCATGACGACGTCGTGGGATGTCACGATGTCCATTGTGACTGGCGACCAAGCGGTGGACCCCACGGAGAGTGCGCAGCTCGACGTCGTCGTGCTCCACGCACGTGATGCAGAGGCTGCTGCGAAGGGTGGTGCGGACCGCCTGCTGCTGACCGTCGACCCCGAGGACGGCCACTACTCGCCGGAGCCTGCTGCCGTCTCGTCGGTCGTCAAGGAGACCGACGTGCCGGTGTGGGTGGTGCTCCGCACGCGCGAGGACCACTTCGGTCGGTTGGCGACGCTGGGGGAGACCTTCCTGGAGCTGGGCGCCACGGGCCTGGCCTACGGCTTCGTCGACCGCAACCTGGAGATCGACCGCGAGGGTTGCGCCGAGATGTGCGCCGAGACCGGTGGCACCCCGTGGATGTTCCACGGCTTCGACCAGGCGCTGGAGACCGACCGGGCGTGGCGTGACGTGCGGGGCCTCCCCGGCCTCGAGACGGTGGTCTCCGCCGGCTCCACGCGCGGGCTGGCCCACGGCGCCGAGGAGCTGATCACCACGGTCAGCCGGGACCCCCGGATCGCGGCCCTGGTCACGGCCGGGGGTGGCCTGACCCCTGACGTGGTGCCGTGGCTGGTGCGGGCCGGCGTACACCGCTTCGCGGTCGGTTCCGCGGCCCGGGCAGGCGGCTCGTGGACCAGGGGCCTGGTGGACGTCGACCGGGTGCGGTCGTGGCGGATGCTCGTCGACGACGCGCTCTCGCGGGCTCTGGGGATCCCGGTCGACGACTGAGCGGCTGGACATCTCGGGTGACCGGGGGGATGCTGCGGGGGCGCTGGTGGACTTGCCCCGGGCGCTCCGCGAAGGGAACCACTTTGCTGCGCAGGCCCGCCATCGCCACCGCTCTGCTCCTGGGCGCGGGTCTTCTGGCCGTGCCCGCCGCCACGGGCGGCACCGCTCCGGCCGTGGCCGCCGCCGCCCCGCCGGTCATCTGGACGGCGTGCGCGGACGCGGAGCTGGCCTACTACCAGCTGCAGTGCGGCACCCTGCAGGTGCCGCTCGACCACGCGAACCCGACCGGTCCCATGATCAGGCTCGCGCTGACCCGCAAGGTGCACACGGCCGCCTACCGGGGCGTCCTGCTGGTCAACCCCGGTGGACCGGGCGGCTCCGGGCTGACGCTCCCGGGGCTGAGTGACGACGTGCCGGGCAACGTGGGCGCGTCGTACGACTGGATCGGCTTCGACCCACGAGGCGTGGGCGCGAGCACGCCCTCGCTGCACTGCACGAGCCGCTACTTCGGCTACGACCGGCCCGGCTACGTGCCGAGGAAGCCGCGGATCGAGAGCTACTGGCTGGCCAAGAACAGCAGCTACGCCAGGGCCTGCGCGAACACCACGGCCAAGCGCGCCCTGCTGGCCCACCTGACCACGCTCGACACCGTGCAGGACATGGAGTCGATCCGGGTGGCCCTGGGCGTGCAGAAGATCAGCTACTACGGGTTCTCCTACGGGACCTACCTCGGCCAGGTCTACGCCACCCGCTACCCGACGAGGGTCGGCCGGTTCGTCCTCGACGGCGTTGTCAACCCCTCGCGGGTCTGGTACGCCGCCAACCTCGACCAGGACCGCGCCTTCGATGCCAACATGGGGAAGTACTGGCGCTACCTCGCCGCGCACGCGCGGGTCTTCCACCTGGGCAGGCACTGGAAGGCCGTCAAGAGGGGCTACTACCGCACGCTGCGCAAGCTCGACCGCAGGGCGGCCGCCGGTGGGCGGCTGGGACCTGACGAGCTGGCCGACACGATGCTCGACGCCGGCTACTACGTCTACGACTGGGACGGGCTGGGGCACGACTACGCCCGGCTGGTCCGCAAGGGTCGCGGGGCGGGGATCCTCCAGCGCTACCGCGACTCCCAGACGGGCGACGACAACGGGTTCGCCGTCTACAACGCCGTCCAGTGCACCGACGTCGCCTGGCCCGGCTACGCCCGGACCCGGGCCGACTCGTGGGCCGTGCACCGACGGGCGCCGTTCCTGACGTGGGGAAACACCTGGTACAACGCCCCCTGTCTGACCTGGCAGGCGCCGACGCACGCCCGGCTACGCGTCTCGGGCCAGGCGGTGAGCGCGAAGATGCTGCTCATCAGCGAGACCTCGGACGCGGCGACGCCGTACTCCGGCGCGCTGGCCGTGCGCCACCTGTTCCCGTCATCCGCGCTCGTCGCGGGCCTGGGCGGCACCACCCACGCGAGCTCGCTGTCGGGAGTGGCGTGCGTCGACAACACGGTCGCGAGCTACCTGCGCACCGGGATCGTCCCGACGCGGCTGGCCGGGACGCGGTCGGACCGGAACTGTCCGCGGGTGAGGCCGCCGTCGCCGAGCACGTTCGGCGCACGCGGGACCGGTGGCCAGACGAAGGACCAGATGCCACCGATGCTGCGGCGCGACCTGGTCGCCGCGCAGCAGACGGGGCGCTAGGCGGGCCGCCGAACCTCAGTAGGTCCGGAGCCAGATCGTCGGCTCGGCTGCGAGCAGGCCGTCCAGTGCTCCGTCCGGCAGCGCGCTGGCCACGTCGGTGACGACGTACCCCTGCTCCCCACGGGTGGAGAGGTACTGCGCGGTGACGTTGGCCCCCTGCTCGGCGAGGACCTGGTTCACCGACGCGAGGACACCGGGGACGTTGTGGTGGAGCAGCGCGATCCGCGCGCCACTCTCCATCGGGGGAGCGGCGACCTCGGGGAGGTTCACCGACAGCTCGGTGCTGCCCGACTGCAGGAACTTGGTGAGCTTGCCGGAGACGAAGAACCCGATCTCCTCCTGGGCCTCCTGGGTGGAGCCGCCGACGTGGGGCGTCAGGATGACGTTGGGCAGGTCGCGCAGCACCGACTCGAAGGGCTCGCCCTGCGCCTTGGGCTCGACCGGGAAGACGTCGAGGGCGGCGCCGGCGATGTGACCGGACAGGATGTGCTCGCGGAGCGCGACGTCGTCGACGACCATGCCGCGCGAGGCGTTGATGAACAGCGAGCGCGGCTTCATCTTGGCGAACTGCTCGGCGCCGAAGAAGCCGGCGTTGCCCGGCCGTCCGTCGACGTGCAACGTCACCACGTCGGACCGCTCCAGCAGCTCGTCGAGGGTGCCCACGCGGCGGGCGTTGCCGTGGGCGAGCCGGTCGGCCTTGTCGAAGAAGATCACCCGGAACCCGAGAGACTCCGCGAGGTTGGAGAGCTGGGTCCCGATGTTGCCGTAGCCGACGATGCCCAGGGTGCGGCCGCGGACCTCGTGGCTGCCTTCGGCCGACTTGTCCCAGATGCCGTCATGCATCCGCTGGGTCTTCTCGGGGAGCCGGCGGGCCAGCGCGATGATCTCGCCGATGACGAGCTCGACCACGCTGCGCGTATTGGAGTACGGCGCGTTGAACGCGGCGATGCCCCGCCCGGCGGCGGCAGTGAGGTCGATCTGGTTGGTGCCGATGCAGAAGCAGCCCACCGCCAGGAGGTCCGGAGCCGACTCCAGGACGCGGCGGGTGACCTTGGTGTTGGACCGGATGCCAAGCAGGGACACCCCCTGCAGGGCTTCGACGAGCTCGCCCTCGGTCATGGAGGC
>JBKJON010000039.1:0-7662 GCA_046595715.1 Marmoricola sp. | reverse complement strand
CGACATGGCCTCGGCCGCCTTCCGGACGAGCATGCTGCAGAGCGCCGCCTCGGACGCCGTGCGCGGACGGTTGCAGGGCGTCTTCACCGTGGTGGTGGTCGGCGGCCCGCGGATGGCCGACGTCGCCCATGGCGCGGTCGCGGTCTCGATCGGCGCGGCCGCGACCGCGGCCGGCGGTGGACTGCTCGTGATCGTCGCGACCGTGCTGGCCGCGGTCGCCTTCCCGGCCTTCATCCGCTACCGGGTGGTGGCCGCGACCAGCCGCGCGGGCTGAGCCGGGCTCAGCCTCCGGTGACGCTCTCGTCGAGCCGCACGAGGGTGTCCTCGAGCTGCTCCTGCGTGACCAGCGGGAACCCGATCTGGTCGAGCAGTCCCTGGTCGGTGACAGCGTCCCAGTCGTAGGTGTGCCGCACGCGGGTCGCCTCCGAACCCTCGGACTCGAGCTCCCAGACCCACTGCCATCCGGGCGGCTCGGCCCCGGCGGGAGCGGTCTTCCAGGCGAGCAGCTTGTTCGGGTCGTAGCCCACGACGTGGTTCTCGGTCTGGTACTCCCCACCCATGTGGGGGCCCTCCATGTTCATCGTGAACACGTCGCCGACCTGCTCGATCCGGTTGGACTTCTCGTCCGACCTCACGAACCCGGAGCCGTCGAGCGCCACGTGGCGCTCGGGGTTGCTCAGCAGCTCGAAGATGTGGTCGCTCGAGGCGTTGATGGTGCGTTCGACGGTGATCCTGTTCTCAGACATCCGCCCACACTCGCTCGCAGATCGGCTCGAGACAAGGCCAGCCGCCTGGCAGCCGCGTGAACGCTCAGGCCCCGCGCCCTGCGTGCATCAGGTCCTCGTAGTCGGGGTGCTTCTCGATCCACCCCTGGATGAAGGGGCAGCGCGGGACCACGCCGCGGTTGCTGTTCGCGCGTACGTCGTCCAGCGCACCCCGGGCGAGCGCCGAGCCCACGCCCTTGCCCTCGAAGGCGTCGCCGACCTCGGTGTGCGTGAACACGATGCGCTCGTCGTCGAGCTCGTAGTAGGCGCCACCGGCGAGCTCGCCGTCGACGTACGCCTCGTAGCGGTTCCCGGACTCGTCGTGCCTGATCTCCACGTCTGCCATGCCCCCCATCGTTGCGCAGATTCCCCGGTCGACCCGGGATTTCGACACCCTCAGAAGCCGCCCCTGCGCTTCAACGGCTTGGGGCGGCCGTCAGGGTCGTGGAGCAGCAGGTAGGGCACCATCGCCGCGGCCCGCTCGAACCGACCCAGCTCTGGCTGCCTGAGCCGGCGGAGGCGGCCCGGTGGGCGCTCCCCGACCTGGCCGCCGTCGTGCCACTCGTCGAGACGCTTCGCCGACCCGGCGTACGCCGCGAAGAGGCCGTCGGGGTCGACGCAGTCCCCCATCACCTCGAGCAGCGAGTCGTCGGTCACCTCACGGTCGAGGTGCTCGGCCGCGAGGTTCAACCGCAACCGGCGCGCGTAGGGGCTGTGGTCCTCGGCGCTGGGGTCGACCACCACCGCGGACAGCTCCGAGTCGTGCGTCCACGAGCGACGGTTGAAGTTGTCCGAGCCGACGGTGGCCCAGATGTCGTCCATGACGCAGACCTTCGCGTGCACGTAGACCGGCGTGCCCTGGTGGTTCTCGATCCCGTAGATCGCCACCCGGTCAGGGGCGGCCTCGGTCATCTGCTCCATCGCGCGCTTGCGGCCGAGCAGCTGGGGCGTGCGCGCGGTGAAGCCCTCCTGGTCGGTGAACAGCGGCACGACCGCGATCACGTGCAGGTCGGGGTGGTGGTGCAGGGCGTCGGTCAAGACGTCACCGACCTGCTGGCCCCAGAGGTACTGGTCCTCGATGTAGATCAGCTTCCGGGACCGCGAGACGGCCTTGCTGTAGCCCACCGCGACACTGCGCTCGCCACCCCGGGCGAACGGGTAGTCGCGACCGTGGCGCAGGTTGGGGTAGGTGCGCAGCAGCTGCACGGTCTGGGTCCCACCCTCGGGCGAGGGGGGTGGCGGCGTCTGTCTCGGCAACGGGTCGGGCTTCATGTCCATCCGCAGGATCGTGTCCTGGGCCAGGTAGACGGGGTGCCGGGTCAGCCGGGTCGGGTCCTCCCAGCGTTCGCGGAAGACGGTCTCGACGTCGTAGACGGCCGGGCCGGAGATGGCCGCCTGCACGTCGTGCCACGGCGGGGTCTCGCCGTACTCCGCCGCCATGTCCAGGGCCTGCGGGTCCCCGTGGTGCCGGGCATCGTCGCGCCGCGAGTGGCACAGGTCGATGCCGCCCACATAGGCGATGTCGCGATCGGGCCGGTCCCGGTAGCGGATGACCACCAGCTTCTGGTGGTGCGAGCCCCCGGTACGGACACGCATGTCGAGGAGTGCCTCGGCCCCGCGGGACTGCAGCTGTCGGCCCAGGAGCCGGTTCTGGCTGGAGTTGAAGTTGAACATCTCGGAGTGCGAGCGCCAGATCAGCCCGCGTACGTCGACGCCGCGCTCGTCGGCCTGTGCGAGCACGGTGACGACCTCGCTCCCGGGCTCACCGGTGAGCTGCTCGTCGGCGTCCCCCTGCCAGTCGGTGAAGAAGACCAGGTCGCCGGCCTTGGTCGCCTGCAGCCGTTCGTAGAGCTCGGCGAAGTAGGTCGCCCCGTGGATCAGTGGTCGCACGAGGTTTCCCTCGGACCACGCCGCGCCGCCCTCGTGCCGGTCGTCGAGGCGGGTGTCGTCGTTGGCGCGCTCGTCACGGGTGAGGAGCCAGTCCGAATGTTGCATGCCATCCCTTCCGAGGACGCTGACATCATGCCGTCATGAGTCCCCCGCACGCATCGACCGGCACCGCGACAGTACGACGTGTCGCCGCGGCCTACCGCGCGACCGGCGCCGACCTGCCGTTCGGGGACCTGCTGCCGGCCCACGGGGTCGCGATGGAGGGCTACTTCTGGCGCTTCACCGATGCGGGGTCCGGCCGGGTGCTGATCGCGCTGAACGGCGTCAACCGCGCACCCGACGGCGACACTCCCCAGCACTGGGCGACCCTCGGCCTCGCCTCCCACCCGACCGGCTTCCTCCGGACGGTGGCGCACCCCGTCGGCCACGCCTCCACCACCGGTCTCGGGGCCTTCGCGGGCGAGGCCTTCGCCGGAACGGCTGACCGCCTGACGGTGGACCTCGGCCCGGACGCGCGGCTCGAGGTCGACGTGACCGACCCGGTGCCGTGGCCCCGGCGCAGCGTGGGCGGCTCCAGCGTCTTCCAGACGGTGCCGGCTCTCAACCAGTACTGGCACCCCTGGCTCCTGGGCGGGTCGGCCCACGGCCACGCCGTCATCGGCGACACCGCGTGGGAGCTCGACGGCTGGTCGGTCTACGGCGAGAAGAACTGGGGCAAGGGCGGCTTCCCGGACGCGTGGTGGTGGGGCCAGGCCCAGGGCTTCGAGGATCCCGGGGTCTGCGTGGCCTTCGCCGGTGGCGACGTCTCGGCAGGACCGCTGCGCACCAGGGTGACGGCGCTCGCGGTGCTGCTCCCCGGTGGTCGGCTGCTTCGCCTCGGCGACCCGGTGTTCTCGGCCGTGCACGCCGAGGTCACCGACGAGCGGTGGGTCCTACGGGGCCGGAGCGCCCAGTGGCAGGTGGACCTCGAGGGGTTCGGCTCACTCGACGCCGCCCACGTGCTCCCGGTCCCGCTGCCCGCCGAGCACCGCAACGTGCCGGGAGCCATCGAGCACCTCGGCGCCACGATGCGGGTCCGTGTCCGCCGCTGGGGGCGGACCGTCTGGCAGGGCGAGTCCACGGTCGCAGCGCTGGAGCACGGCGGCATCGACCGGGCGCGGGCCGAGATCACCCGGCGGGGCGGGGCGGCCGACGCCGTCGACGCTCCGCCGATCGCCCCCGGCTCCTGAGTGCCCGACTACTCCGGATCGTCCACCAGGAGCTCGGTGATCGCCGACACCTCGACGACCTCGATCTGCTGGGCACCCAGGCGGACGACCCGACGGCGGTCCTCGAGCACGTCGCGCACCCGGGCGCGGAGCCGCTCGGCCCCGCGGCGCTCGGCGACGGCCAGCTCCTGGTCCATGGCCCGCTGGGCCGTCTTCTGGGCCGTCTTCTGGGCCCTCTTCTGGGCCTCCTGCTGGGAGGGGGAAGGACTGCTCACGGCGACCCCGTACCCCGAGGAAGCAGAGTGATCGGCAGAACCACCCAGCTCAGGGTGAAGAAGACGAGGACGACCGCTCCGGCGATGATCCCGGCCGTGTCGTCGACCACCACGGCGAAGATCAGGACGACCACGGTCACCATCGTCAGGCCCATGGCAGCGAGACCGCACTTGGCGAACACCGCACCCCAGCGGACCATCACGTCCTTCTCGTGGAGCCCGAACAGGAAACGGTGCAGCGCCACCGGTGCAGTCATCAGCCCGACCGTAAGCACGGCCAGCCCGAACGCGACGAGGTAGACGGTGCGATGACCGGAAGCGATCTCGCCGAAGCGAGAGCTGAACGGCAGCGTCAGCAACAGCCCAGCCAGCACCTGGACGCCGGTCTGGGCGACACGCAGCTCCTGGATCAGCTCCGACCAGTTGCGGTCATAGCGCTCCGCGTCGGTCTCGTTGCGGCGGGCATCCATCTGGCCAACCTAGCCCTGCCGGGGCGCCCGGCCCCGCTCATACGCAGCACCCGGGTCGCGCCACGGCGGCGCACGTCGCCTACTCCAGGCCGGTCTGGTCGCTGGCCCAGTTCCACAGCTCGGTGCGCTCGGCCGCCCCCGTGCGCGTCCTCGACAACAGGTGCGTGGGCCGGGCCCTCCGGTCGTGCCAGAGGTCACCCGAGGGTGGCTGGGGCTCGGTGGCAGCGAGCCAGACCGTCGTCTCGGCGCCACCGGCAGCGTCGCGCAGCAGCGGTCCCGTGAGCTTGTGGAAGGTCGGCAGCGAGTCGACCACGCCGGGGGTGTCGGCCCACCCGGGATGGGTGGCGTGCACACCGATGCCGTCGGACTTCCAGCGACGGGCGAGCACCGGCAGCAGCTCGACCTGGGCACGCTTGCTCCTGGCGTACGCCGTGGCGGGTGCGTACTCGCCACGGGTGTACTCCGGGTCGTCGGCCCGCAGCTTCTGGCCGTACATGCCGCCCGAGGTCACGAAGATCACGCGGGCGTCGTGGCCGCTCAGCACCGGGCGCAACAGCTCGGTCAGGAGCAACGGCCCCAGGACGTGCAGGGCCATCGTCATCTCGTGGCTCTGGGCGGACTCCGTGCGGGTGGCCGGCATCGCACCGGCGTTGTGGACCAGCACGTCGAGGCGCGTGAGGTCGAGCTCGGCGGCGAAGCGGCGTACGTCGGTGAGGTCGGAGACGTCGAGGCGGTCGACGCTCACGCGCGTCCCGGGGAACTCCTTCTCCAGCTGCGCCTTGACCTTGGCCCCCTTCTCCACGTCTCGCACGACGAGACGCACGTCGGCGCCCAACCGGGCGAAGCCCTGGGCCGTGGCCAGGCCCAGGCCGGAGGTCGCACCGGTGACGGCCGCGGTCTTCCCGGCCAGCGCATCAGGGGCGGGATCAGCGGGCCAGCCCGGCAGGCGACGGCGTACGGCGGGCCCGATCTTGGTGAACCCCGGGGCCACCGTGCGGTCCATCAGGGTGTCCACGCCGCGGGCGAACTTCAGGGAGAGGCTGCTCATGACGACAACCGTAGTCAGGGGGCCCTCGAACCCCGCTCGTCCTCCTGGGCGACCAGCTCGACGAGGTCGGTGAGCCGGTCGAGGCCACGGAGCGGTTGGGCGAGCCGGTGGTTGCCGGCGAAGTCCTGGCGGTGCCGGTCCATGAACCACCAGTAGCCGGCCGTGAACGGGCAGGCGTCCTCGCCCACGCGCACCTTCGGGTTCAGCTCGCACGACGAGCAGTGGTCGCTCATCTTGTTGAGGTAGGCACCGCCGGAGGTGTACGGCTTGGTCGCCAGCACGCCCCCGTCGGCCTGCTGCGACATCCCGACCACGTTGGGCACCATCACCCAGTCGTAGCCGTCGACGAAGCTGCGATGGAACCAGTCGGTCAGCTGGTCAGGCGCCCAGCCACGCTGGAGCGCATAGCTGCCCAGCACCATCAGCCGCGGGATGTGGTGCACCCACCCGCGATCGGCGACGCCCTCGAGCGTCTGGGACAGGCACCGCGCCCGGGTCGCGGTCCCGTCCAGCTCGGCGAACCAGTCGGGGATCACGCGCCGCGCCTTCAACGCGTTGCGGCGGCGGTAGCCCTCGCCGAGGTGCCAGTAGAGGTGCCACACGTAGTCGCGCCAGCCCATCACCTGCCGGACGAAGCCCTCGACGGACGCGAGCGGAGCCTCCCCGCTGCGATAGGCCTCCTCGGCCCGGCCTACGACGTCGTGCGGGTCGAGCAGCCCGAGGTTCATCGGCGCGGAGAGCAGTGAGTGCGACATCCACGGGTCGCCCTCGAGGATGGCGTCCTCGTGGGCGCCGAAGGTCGGCAACCGGTGGGTGACGAAGTGCTCGAGCAGGGCTTCGGCCTCAGCGCGGGTGGCCGCGAAGAGCCGTGGACCGTCCCGGCCGATGAAGCGGACCTCGCCCTCGCGCTCCCACCGGTCGAGGTCGGCGCGCACCTCGGCGTCGATGTCGTCCTCCACCGGCCACGGCGGCTCATCGACCCCCAGCGTGGTCCAGCCCTTCGGGGGTGGCTCCCGGTTCTCGTGGTCGAAGTTCCAGCGCCCGCCGGCGGGCTCACCACCGTCGAGGAGCACGCCGTGCCGCAGCCGCGCGTCCCGGTAGAAGTCCTCCATCAGGAGGCGCTTCCTTCCGCGCCCCTCCGCCCAGTGGCTGAAGTCCTCACGGGTGGTCACGAACCCGCGGGCCGGCAGCCGTTCGACCTCGCGGTGCCCGGCGATGGCCTCGACCAGCCCGACAGCGGCGTACGACGTCGGCTGGATCACCTCGAGCGGTCCGCCGACCTGCCCCACCGCTTCGGCGTACGTCGACGACTGCACGTAGCGACACCGCTCCCCCAGCTCCGCGGCCCGGTGCCGCATCGCCGAGAGCACGAGGTGGGCCTTGGCCCGGTGGTAGCGGCGCCGGGCGAAGACCCGCCGGGACTCGACGAGGAGGAGATGGCCGTCGTGGTCGTCGGTGAAGTGGCTGCCGAGCTGGTCGCCGAACAACCAGCGGACGGCGCTCATCGACGGCCGGTGCGCATCGGGGGACGTGCCTCAGAGCCCCGAGAGGTACTTCTTCAGACCACTCTCGGCCTCGTCGCCGAGCTTCTTCAGCGCGGGCGCAAGCAGCGGGGCGACGAACTTCCCGATGCCCTTGAACTGGAAGTCCGCGGTGTAGGTGACGCGCGAGCCCTGGCCCTGCGCGCTGATCTCCATCGTGTCCTGGGCGATCACGGACTTGTTCTCACCGCGCAGGGCGAACGTGGTGTCCGGCTGGTGGGTGACGACCTCGTAGGTCAGCTCGGTCTCGCGGCCCATGAACTTCGAGGTGTTGTGGTAGGTCGTGCCGACCCCGCCGTCCCCGGAGACGCGCACGGTGTTGACGGTGCCCGGGTCCCACTCGTTGGTGTTCGTGAAGTCGCTGAGGTAGGCGAACACGGCCTGCGGGGAGGCGTCGGTCTCGACGGTGCGCTGGAGCTTCATCTGGTGTCCTTCGTCGTGGGCCTGAACCGCCTGTTCCCACCCA
>JBKJON010000460.1:0-6199 GCA_046595715.1 Marmoricola sp. | reverse complement strand
GTTCCTGATCAGTGCGATCGGGGCTTCCTTCTTCTTCTCCTAGTTTGCCGGCAAGCTGTTCAACCACCTGAACAACAACAACTACCCCAACTACTTCAACCAGAACAGGCACGTGATCGACCTGGGCGTGGTCTACATCACCCTGATGCAGGCGATCATCATGGTCTCCGCGCTGGTGATGATGCTCGGCCTCGACGCGCTCGTCTCGCGCACCAAGCTCGGCCGGAGCATCCGGGCCGTCGCCGAGGATGCCCCCACGGCCGCCCTGATGGGGGTCAACATCGACAAGACGATCTCGCGGACGTTCCTGATCGGTGGCGCTCTGGGAGGCGCAGCCGGGTTCCTCTACGGCAGTGCCCTCGTCTTCTCCAACACGATGGGCTTCATCCCCGGTGTCAAGGCCTTCGCTGCCGCAGTGCTCGGAGGCATCGGCAACATCCGTGGCGCCATGCTGGGCGGGCTTCTGCTCGGCATCGTCGAGGCGACGCTACCGACAGCCCCTTGGTATAAACCTGGGTGGATAGGCATCCAGTGGACCGATGTGGTCGCGTTCATGGTGCTGGTGCTGGTGCTGGTCGTCAGGCCTACCGGCATCCTCGGCGAGCGTCTCGGACGTGCGGCATGAAGGCCCGCCGCTCCCTCGAGGCCGAGGCCCGGATCGAGAACCTCAAGCGTCTGCTCGCCTGCCTGGCAGGTGGCGTCGTGCTCGCCATGATGGTGGGCACCCAGGAAGGCACCCAGCAGGACTTCGGGTTCGCGTTCCGCGAGGCCGTCCTCGGACCGCGGATCCTGGTCTTCCTCGGGGTCGGGGTCGCCCTGTACTTCGCTATCACCTTCGGTCCCCGAGCCATTCCCTACCTGACCAGACCCGGCCTGCGACCTCTGGCCGCAGGTGCCGTGACGGTGGTCGTCTCGTTCGCCCTGCTGCGCTGGACCGACAGCGGTCAGATCAACGGCGGCAAGTTCCCTGCGCTCGCCGACGCTGCCTCCTCGACCGACGGCATCAACGTGGTCGCACGCGTGTTCTTCGGCTCGGTCTTCTCTGCCACTCCTTGGCTGCTCCTCATTCTCGTCACAGTGCTCGCGGCGGTCGGAATGATCCGTCGCAATGCTGCCATGGCCTACACCGCCGGCGGGCTGGCGTTGCTCTTCGGAATCTGGGCGGAGTACTCCGAGGCGACAGTCCGCAGCTTCCTCGCCTACCCCAGTCACTCCACTGGTGGGGCCGTGGGGATGCTCGGGTTCTTCACGATCGCGGTGGCCTCGTTCGTCTCTGCCCGCAGTCAGGCCGCCGTGGCTGACCCCGACGGCTTCGTCGACAAGGTGATGTCCTGGCGTCCGGGAATGCCGCTCGTCGGTCTCGGCGGGCTCCTCGGGCTGGTCGGCGTCTTCTACGCCACCTGGTTCTCCCCCGGCGACCGCGATGCCGGCCTGTCCACGACCTCGCTGATGTTCCAGGGCACCGGACTGGACGCCTTCGCTGCGGCCTACCTCGGGTGGCTCGGCTACGTGCTGCTGATCGGCACCCTGGCCGTCGCTGGTGCCGCCGCCTATCTTCGTCACCGCCTGCTGGGCTACTTCACCATCCTGCTCGGCGTCGTCTCGACGCTGATCACGCTGCTCGTCGTCTACGACTTCTCGGGGTTGGCTGGTGACCAGGGCTTCGGCGGCGCCAACGGGCCGTGGGACAACCTCGGCACGGGTTCATGGATGACGAGCGCCGGTCTCTGCTTGCTGGCCGGCTCGGGTCTGATCGTGGTCAAGGCGCTCGGTGAGGAGCCGGTCCACCCGGTTGTGGACTCCGACCAGATCGGGCACCTTCGCAGCCCGAGTCGAGGACAGCTGGGCCTCGCCACGATGCTGGTCGTGATCACCGCAGCGTTGTTCTACCCTCCGACGGCCACCCAGTTCTGGCAGACCGTGCTGGTCTCCGAGATCGGGATCTACGTGCTGCTGGCGATCGGCCTGAACGTCGTCGTCGGCTGGGCCGGTCTGCTCGACCTCGGGTTCATCGCCTTCTACGCGATCGGCTCCTACACGACGGCGTACTTCACGGGAAGGCTGCCCGTCCAACCGCCGGACTGGCTGACGCTCTCACCCCTGGCCGCCATCCCCTTCGCCGTGCTCATCTGCCTCATCGCCGGGGTGGCGCTCGGGTTCCCCACCCTGCGTCTGCGCGGCGACTACCTGGCGATCGTCACGCTCGGCTTCGGTGAGATCATCCGGGTCATCGCCAACAACGGCAACGCGTTCACCAACGGCCCGCGAGGTGCGTTCAACATCCCGCCGCCGGCGATCCACCTGGGCCCGATCAACTTCACCTGGGGAGCGAGCGCCCTGGGCTTCTGGTACCTCCTGCTGATACTGGTGGTGATCATCGTGGTGCTGTTCAACCGGCTGGAGCACTCGCGGCTCGGACGAGCCTGGGCCGCGGTCCGCGAGGACGAGGTCGCCGCGCAGGCGACCGGCATCAACACCACTCGGGTCAAGCTGTTGGCGTTCGCCATCGGGGCCTCCACCTCCGGGGTCGCGGGAGTCTTCTTCGCCAGCCAGGTCGGGTCCTTCACGCCGGAGAACTTCGTGCTGAACAACTCGATCCTGGTCGTGGCCTACGTCGTGTTCGGTGGCATGGGCTCACTCTCCGGTGCTGCTGCGGGAGCAGCAGTGCTCACGTGGCTGCCCAACTTCCTCAAGGACCAGGTCCCGGCCGAGGACCGGCAGATGTGGATCGGTGCCCTGCTCCTGGTGATGATGATCTTCCGCCCCGCCGGGCTGATCCCGGCCCGGCGGCGCAAGGCCGAGCTCTCCGGCTTGGACAAGGCGCCCAGCTCCGACACCACGGCCGTACCTGCCGCCGAAGGGATGTGACCACGTGACTGCCACCGCACCCGAGCAGACGTCGACCACCGAGGTGATCTACGACATCAAGGACGTGACGCTGCGCTTCGGTGGCGTCGTCTCGCTCAACAACGTCAGCCTGCAGATGCGCCGCGGCGAGATCCTCGCGGTGATCGGGCCCAACGGCGCCGGGAAGACATCGCTGTTCAACTCGCTCACCGGGGTCTACACGCCACAGGAGGGCACCATCACGCTGGCCGCACGCAAGGGCGACACGATGTCGTCGGTGCTCGGCAAGAAGACCCACGTGATCAACCACATGGGAGTCGCGCGCACTTTCCAGAACATCCGGCTGTTCCCGGCGCTGACGGCGCTCGAGAACGTCAAGGTGGGCGTGGAGACGCGACAGAAGTCGGGTCCGATCGCCGCCATGCTCGGCATGCCGTGGCAGCGGCGCGAGGAACGCGAGTCGACGATCAAAGCCTACGAGCTGCTCCGGTTCGTCGGCCTCACCCGGCGGGCCAACGATCTCGCCGGCTCGTTGGCGTACGGCGAGCAGCGACGCCTCGAGATCGCCCGTGCTCTGGGCACGGATCCCGGAGTGATCCTGCTCGACGAGCCGGCTGCCGGCACCAACCCGGTGGAGAAGCAGGAGCTCGCGGCACTGATCCAGAAGATCAACGTCGAGGACAACATCTCGGTGCTGCTGATCGAGCACGACATGAAGCTGGTGATGTCGGTGGCGCACCGGCTCGTCGTCCTCAACTTCGGCCAGAAGATCGCCGAGGGAACCCCCGAGCAGATCCAGCGGGACCCTGCGGTGATCGCGGCCTACCTCGGCACCTCCGAGGACGAGGCGACGGCCATGACGGAGGGCCTCGAGGTGCACGCGATCGACATCCACGGCTCGGCGCTCGACGAACCCGGCGAGGAACCGAGGGCCTCCACCAAGACCGACGCAGAAGGAGAGCACCGATGAGCCTGCTCGAAGTCGACGACATCGAGGTGCGCTACGGCGCCATCCGCGCCCTGAAAGGCGTGTCCTTCCACGTGGAGGAGGGTGAGGTCGTGGCCCTGCTGGGTGCGAACGGCGCTGGCAAGACCACCACCCAGAAGACCGTGTCGGGGATGATGCGGCCGTCCCTGGGCGAGATCCGGTTCGACGGGGAGCGCATCGACGGCTTCCCCGCCCACGACCTGATCGGGCTCGGCATCTGCCACGTCCCCGAGGGCCGTCGCGTGTTCCCGCGGATGTCGGTGGCGGAGAACCTCGAGATGGGCGCCTTCCGGTTCAAGAAGCCCGACCAGGAGATCCTGGCCCGTTGCTACGAGTACTTCCCGCGGCTGCTGGAGCGCAAGTCCCAGTTCGCCGGCACGCTCTCGGGTGGTGAGCAGCAGATGCTGGCCATCGCCAGGGCGCTGATGGGCAAGCCGCGGCTGCTGCTGCTCGATGAGCCGTCCATGGGTCTCGCGCCGCTGATCGTGCGACAGATCTTCGACATCGTGCGCGAGATCAACGCCTCCGGCGTGACCGTGCTGATCGTGGAGCAGAACGCCGCCCAGGCACTCGGGCTGGCCGACCGGGGCTATGTCCTGGAGACCGGCGAGCTGGTGCTGTCCGGGACCGGCACGGACCTGCTCGCCGACGACCGCATCCGGGCTGCCTACCTGGGTGAGGAGATCACCGCCTGAGCTCGCTCAGCGTGTCTGGACCAGGTGGTGTGCCCCCCACGAGCCGGTCCGTGCGGACGGTCATGTCCCCCCGCGGGATTCGGGCCTCAGTGGCGCCGGTAGGCGGGCGCGGCCTCGTTGATCGCGTCGCCCATGCGGTGGATCCTGAGCGCGTTGGTGGAACCAGGGATGCCGGGAGGGGAGCCCGCGATGATCACCACGAGATCGCCCTCCTGGACGCGGCCGATCCGGAGCAGCTGCTCGTCCACCTGGCGAACCATGTCATCCGTGTGGTCGACCTCCGAGGTCAGGAAGGTCTCGACGCCCCAGGTGAGCGAGAGCTGGGAGCGCACGATGGGCTCCGGGGTGAAGGCCAGGACCTGGATCCTGCCGCGGTAGCGGGCAAGACGGCGCGCGGAGTCGCCGCTCTGGGTGAAGGCCACGAGGTACTTCGCGCCGACACGTTCGGCCACCTCGGCGGCCGCCTTGGCGATGACTCCACCTCGGGTCTGGGGCTGCCAGTCGATGGCGGCCATGTGGTGCAGCTCGTGGTCCTCGGTGGAGCTGATGATGCGCCCCATCGTGCGCACGGTCTCGATGGGGAACTCCCCCACGCTCGTCTCGCCGGAGAGCATCACCGCGTCGGCACCGTCGAGGACCGCGTTCGCGACGTCGGAGGCCTCGGCCCTCGTCGGGGCCGGGTTGGTGATCATCGACTCGAGCATCTGCGTGGCCACGATGACCGGCTTGGCGTTGCGCCGTGCCTTCTCGACCACCCGCTTCTGCAGGAAGGGAACGTCCTCGAGCGGGCACTCCACGCCCAGGTCACCCCGCGCCACCATGAAGCCGTCGAAGGCCTTGATGATCTCGTCGAGGTTCTCGATCGCCTGCGGCTTCTCGATCTTGGCGATCACCGGCAGCATGACGCCCTCCTCACGCATGATCGCGCGGACGTCCTCGACATCGGCGGCCGAGCGCACGAAGGACAGCGCGATGAAGTCGACGGTGAGGTGCAGGCCCCAGCGCAGGTCCTCGATGTCCTTCTCTGACATCGCCGGGACACTCACCGGCACTCCCGGCAGGTTGATGCCCTTGTGGTCGCTGATCCGACCGCCGGTGACGACCTGGGTGTGCACGTTGGTGCCCTCGACCTCGGTCACCCGCAGCCGGACCTTGCCGTCGTCGATGAGGATCTGGTCACCGGCGGAGACGTCGCCCGGCAGCCCCTGGTAGGTCGTCGAGGCGATCTCGTTGTTGCCGTCGAGCGCGTCGGTGGTGATGGTGAAGGACTGGCCGGTGGTGATCCGGGTCGACCCCTCCTTGATGTGCCCGAGACGGATCTTGGGCCCCTGGAGGTCGACAAAGACACCGACACCGTGCCCGCTCTCGTCAGAGGCCCGGCGCACCCGGTGGTAGATCTCCTCGTGGTCGGCGTACGTCCCATGGCTGAGGTTCAGCCGCGCGACGTCCATGCCGGCATCGACGAGCTCACGGATGCGCTCCATCGACGAGGTAGCAGGGCCCAGGGTGCACACGATCTTTGCTCTTCGCACCATGCGACCCTAGCCGCATTCACTTGAACGTTCCAACGGCCCGCTGAGGCGTCGCAGATTGACCTCGAAAGTCCGGTGGGGCGTCGCAGATTGACCTCGAGTAAGGTAAATCTGCGACGCCTCGGCAGGTTTACCAG
>JBKJON010000319.1:0-4358 GCA_046595715.1 Marmoricola sp. | reverse complement strand
CCGAGCTGACGAAGAAGGGTGTGCGCTGGAAGGACCCGGTGCAGCGCTACAAGGGCCTCGGCGAGATGGACGCCGACCAGCTGGCCGAGACGACGATGGACCCGCGCCAGCGCACGCTGAGGCGCATCACCGCTGATGACGCCGCCCGGGCCGCTGAGGTCTTCGAGCTGCTCATGGGCTCGGAGGTCGCGCCCCGCAAGGACTTCATCGTGGCCGGCGCCTACGAGGTCGACGCGGACGCCATCGACGCGTGACGCGTGGATCGTGACACCCTGAGCGCTGCTGGGACAAGGTCTGGGCGCTGCTCACCGAGCTCCTGGCGCGGCCCAGCGTCCAGCTGGGCTACGTCGTCTCGGCGGTGGTGCTCGTCGGGGTGACCCTCCTCGCGACACGCAGGTCGCGCTGGGAGGCCGGCCGGAGCGAGGTGGCCGCCCTCGCCGCCCTGGCCCTCGCCCTGTTCGCGGCGCTCACCCTCGCCGCCGCGGCGTGGACCTGCGCCGTAGCCCCACCTGCGACTGGGCGTGGGGTGGAGCCTGCCAACGCCGAGCAGGTCCTGAACCTGGTGCTGCTGCCCGTCGGATTCTTCGCGGAGTCCACTTCGGATGACCTCCCTTGGGACGTCATCCGAACGGGTCGCCAGGGCAGCCAGGTCGAAGGACGTCCGGGTGGCTCAGGTGAGCTGGTCGAGCAGGCCGGTGTCGACGTCGTACAAGAAACCGCCGACGGCGATGCGCTCGGGGATGAGCGGGTGCGAGCGAACCATCCGGACGTCGTCGCGCAGGGTCCCCACCTGGTCCTCGACCACCCCGAAGTTCTGCCAGGACGCGTCCTGGCCAGCCGACTCGGCCACCTTGGCCCGTAGCTCGTCGAGGGAGGAGCTGGCCATCGCGCAACGGGTGTGGGGGACGACCAGGATGCGTTCGACCCGGAGCAGGTGGACGCCGAGCACCAGCGCCTCGAGCGCCTGCGGCGTGACCCGGCCACCGGGGTTGCGGAAGATCTTCGCGTCGCCCGGGGTGAGGCCCAGCATCTGCAGCGGCGCGATCCGGGAGTCCATGCAGGTGACGATGGCGATGCCGGCATGGGCCACACCGTCGAAACCGGCGAAGTCGAAAGTCTCGGCGAAGTGCCGGTTGGCGGAGAGCAGGTCCTCGAAGGCGTCACGTGTCACGGGTATGAACCTAGTCGCTCCGGGGGGGCTGGGACGACGTGACCTTCGACACCGGAAGTTGTGCGCGAAGTGCCCGTTGGGCGTCGTACGGCGTGACGAGAGTGCCCGGTCGGCGTCGTACGGCGTGACCAGAGTGCCCGGTCGGCGTGGCTAGGGGGCGCCGGTGAGGCCGGGGCGGGAGACCTCGCGGGTGTCCGCCCCCCGGAAGCACACCAGGGCGGCGACGGCGGCGACGACGGCGCAGATCGCGGCCCCGAGGAAGATGGCGTGCAGCTGCTCGATGCCGGCCTCCTCGATCAGCCGGGTGTACGCCGCACACCGGGTGCGGCCGTTCTCGCAGACGTCGTTCGGGGAGAGGATGCCGGACTGGACGGCGTAGTAGCGGCGCAGCCCGATCGTGGTCAGCGCCGAGATGCCGACCAGCATGCCGACCATGCGGGAGACCACGAGCAGGGCGCTGGTGACGCCGTGCACGGTGGCGTCGGTGCTCGCGAGCAGGGCTGCGTTCACCGGGGCGAGAGCCAGGCCGAAGCCCAGCCCGGTCATCGCGAGCACGGCCGAGGACGAGAGGTCGTTGAGCGACGTCAACCCCCAGTTGGCCATCAGCCCGAAACCGACCGCGGCGAGCAGCATCCCGCAGGCTGCGATGACGCCGGCAGACGCGCGGCGGGTGAGTACGCCGCCCACCAGCGCGCCGACCGGCAGTGCGACCAGGAACTCCACCAGCACCAGCGCGGCCTTGATCTGCGAGCCTTCGGCGATCGTGATCCGGGCGAAGATCGGGATGTCGACCAGGGCGGCGATCAGGGCGGCGCCCACGAAGAAGCTGACGAGCACCGAACCCCACGCCGCCCGTTGCGCGAAGGCGCCATGCGGGATCAGCGGGGCCTTCGACCGGCGGTTGTGCAGGGCGAAGAGGATCCCGGCGACGGCCGCCAGGACGAGGTACCACGCTCCGGCCGGGGAGAAGACCTGCACCTCGGGGTCGGCCGTGGCGAAGGCCAGGATGATGCCGCCGAGCGCGACCGAGAGCAGGCCCGCCCCGACCAGGTCGGCCTCGCGCACCGACCGCCACCAGTCCTTGAGGTCCACCAGCGGACGCCTGGCCACCAGCAGGCGGGTCACGAACAGGACCGCCAGCGCGACGGTGACGAGCCCGACCTGCGACCACCACCGGGAGCCCCCGGAGGTGAACGGCACGAACGGGCCCCCCAGGGACACCGAGGTCACCAGCCCGCGGGGCTGCCGCATCACCAGCAGCATCATCGCCAGGGTGAGGGCGAGGAGGAGCAGGCCGGGGTAGTCGAAGCGGCGCCACCCCGGGTAGTCCGAGACGTTCCCGTCGTCCTTGACGGCGTGTCGGGAACGGGAACGTCTCGGACTACCCGGAATCGGGGGAGACGCGGATGCCGGGATCGTGGTCCGGGTCAGGGTGGCGATCGCGGCGGCGAGGACGAGCCCGGCCGCGAGGTTGATCCAGAAGATGTCGCGCCAGGTGCCGAAGGAGAGGACAACGGCGCCGTACAACGGGCCCACGACGCTGCCGAGCTCCTGGACCGCACCGACGATGCCGAGCGGGACCCCCCTCCGGTTTGCGGGGTAGAGGTCGGCCACCAGGGCCAGCGTGACCGGCACCAGCCCACCTCCGCCGACGCCCTGCAGGAAGCGCCCGGCGACCAGGCTCCCGAGGTCGTACGCCGCAGCGGTCACCAGCGACCCGAAGGCGAAGATGACCAGCGCCGCGATCAGCACCGGGGTCCGGCCGCGGAGGTCGGCGATCCGGCCGATGAGGGGGAGCATCGCGACGTACCCCAGCAGGAAGCCGCTGACGATCGGGGCCGCGCGCTGGAGCTCGTCGACGCTGAGGCCGACCGAGCCCATCATGTCGGGCAGCGAGAGCACCACGACGTAGGTGTCGGCCGCAGCGAAGGCCACCGCGACCGCCGCGAGCCCGAGCAGCAGCCGGGCCGAGCGGCCCGGTCCAGCGCCCGGTCCAGCCGCGTCGACCCCGGCGGTGGAGTCCGGCCCGGTGCTCGCGGAGGACACCGCGCTCAGCCGTTCACGACGTGGGCGCGGTGATCTCGACACCCTTGTCGTACTCGGTGAGGGTCACGTCGTAGGTGACGTCGTCGCCGTCGCTGAAGAACGGGCCGGTGATCTTCACGGTGGTCGCGTAGCCCTTCTCGTCCACCCCGACGGTGGTCTCGTAGGTCTCCTTGGTGACGGCGCTCGGGATGATCTTCTTGACCGAGGAGCCGGGCAGGGTGCCGCTGTAGCTGGTGAGGATCGTGTCGGCGCTGCGGGTCTGCTTGCCCTTCTTCAGGGCGTCGAGCTGGGTCAGCAGGGCGGAGAGGCCGGTGTCCGGGTCGGCGAAGTCAGCCGGGTCGGGGGCGCCGTACTCGGAGGGCTTGATGACGGCGTACTTCGTGGACAGCGGGAGCTTGGCGTAGACCTTGCCGCCGAGCGAGGTGATCGGCACCGTCGCGGTCAGTCCGCTGAGGACCACCTTCACGTCACCGGTGAACGCGGGGTCGTGCGTCACGTCGCCGTCGGCCCCGAGCACGCCGTTGCCCGAGGGGGTCGAGTCGGTCGAGAGCGCGATGTGCACGCTGCTGGCGTCGTCGAACTTCTTCTTGGCCGCCGCCATCACCATGGCCGGGGTCTCCGCGTCCGCCTTCTTCGTGTCGTCGCCACCGCAGCCCGCGAGCAGCATGGGGGTGACGAGCGCGAACGCGAGCATGGGGAGGGCGCGGCTGCGCGGGGACTGAGCCATGCACTCAGCCTGCCATGTCGGGGGTTGGCGACGGGGGCAGCGTCGCCGTCACGGGACCGGCGCACGCCACGATCGGCTGGCTGCCCGGATGTCCGGAACCGTCGCGTCGCAGGATGGGCTCAGGCAGCTCTACGGCAGCCCCACTGTCTGCGGTGGCCAGGGCCGGCGAGGCGCCCGCCCACGCGAAGACGATCTCGTCCTCGCCCTTGAGGAAGCGGTGGCAGCGGACGCCCCCCGTGGCCCGGCCCTTCGGGGGGTACTCCGAGAACGGCGTGACCTTGATCGAGCCGGCTTCGGTGCCGGGCAGCGCTGAGCCGGCACCCGACACGGAGACCAGGACGGACGACTCAGGGTCCAGCGCCGTGAACGAGACGACCCGTGCGCGGGGGGCGAGCTTCACCCCGGCCACGCCTC
>JBKJON010000300.1:0-2858 GCA_046595715.1 Marmoricola sp. | reverse complement strand
CTGCGCGGCGGCCTCCAACGCCCTGGCCCTGACGACCAAGAGCGAGGACGTCATGGCCCCGGTCATCAACATGGTGATGATGCCCGTGCTCCTCCTCAGCGGCATCCTGCTGCCGATGACGCTCGGCAAGCAGTGGCTGCAGAACGTCTCGGACTGGATGCCGTTCCGCTGGGTCACCGACGCCGTCCGCACGTCCTTCGCCGGCGAGTTCAAGGGCGAGTACATGCTCTGGGGAACGGTCTGGGCAGCCGGACTATTCGTGCTCGCCCTGTGGTGGGGTACGGCGACCTTCCGCAAGGAGGACGCCTAGCTGTGATGTCCAGGCACCGGCTCAGTCAGCGGTGACGGTGCCCTGGTGGTGCCGGACCTGCCACCGGCCGCCTTCTCGCAGCCAGACCGAGCTGCGGTGCGCTCGACGGGTCGGGGTCACGGAGTCGTAGGTGACGAGGACGACACCGGGGCCGAGGCCCGTCGTGACGAGGTCAACCGCCTTGATGTCCACCGGGCCTTCAGCCGCCTCGGCCTCCATCATGTCCAGGACGGACTCACGGTCCCACACCACACCCGAGGCACCGAACTCGTGGAAGTCCTTGTGCAGCAACAAGGTTGCGGAGATGCGGTCACCCCGCACGGCACCCCGGAGCAACGCCAGCTCGCAGTCCTTGACGATGTCGCAGTCGTCCTGCGTGGGCATCCCTGTGGTGGAGGTTGGCACGTCAGCTGGCCTTCTTCGCGGTCTTCTTGGCAGCGGCCTTCTTGGCGACCGCCGTGCTGCTGGTCTTCTTCGCGGCAGTCTTCTTCGTCGCGGCCTCGTCGTCTGACGTCGACTCCCCCCGGGCCGCCTTGGCCTTGTCGACCGACCGCTTGAGCGCTGCCAGCAGGTCCACGACCTCACCCGACTCGTCCTTGGACTCCTCGGCGACCTGCACCTCGCCACCCTCGACCTTCGCCTTGACCAGGGACTGCAGCGCGGTGGCGTAGTCGTCCTCGTAGTCGTCGGGAACGTAGTCGCCGGCCAGCTGCTCGATGAGCAGGTCAGCCATCGCGAGCTCCTGCTTGGTGGCCCTGCCCTCGTCCTCGAGGTGGGCGAAGTCGGGCTTGCGGATCTCGTCCGGCCACAACATCGTCTGCATGACGATGACTCCGTCACGGACGCGCAGGACGGCCATCGTCATCCGCGTGCGGATGGAGACGGAGACGACCGCCATGCGGTTCTCCTTCTCCAGCGCGTCGCGGAGCAGGACGTAGGGCTTGGTGGAGGCCTTGTCGGGCTCGAGGTAGTAGCACTTGTCGAGCAGCATCGGGTCGATCTGGTCGATCGGCACGAACTTCTCGACCGCGATCTCCTTGGAGCTCTTGGACGGCAGGTCCTTGAAGTCCTCGTCGGTGAGGACGACCATGTCGCCGTCCTCGGTCTCGTACCCCTTGGCGATGTCGTCATAGGACACGATCTCGCCGTCGATGCTGCAGATGCGCTGGTACTTGATCCTGCCACCGTCCTCACGGTGCACCTGGCGGAACTGCACGTCGTGGTTCTCCGTGGCCGAGTACAGCCGGATCGGCACGTTGACCAGTCCGAACGACACGGCGCCCTTCCAGATCGCTCGCATCCCACACGCTCCTTCTCCCGGTTGACTTCCACGGCAAAGCCTATGCGTCAGGATGGCCCCATGCGCCCCATGCTGGCCAGCCCCGCCACCACGATCCCCCACGGCGAGGGCTGGATCCACGAGGTCAAGTGGGACGGCATGCGTGTGCTCGCCGACATCCGCGACGGCCGGCTGACCCTGACCTCTCGCACCGGCAACGACGTCACGGCCAGCTACCCAGAGCTCGCCCCGCTGGCCGAGGCCTACGAGGACATGCTCCTCGACGGCGAGGTGGTCGCCCTCGACGGGGGACGCCCGTCGTTCGGTGCCCTCGCCGAGCGCATGCACGTGCGGGACCGCCGCAAGGCCGAGCGGCTGGCCTCGGTGCGCCCGGTGACGCTGATGGTGTTCGACCTGCTGCGGCTCTACGGCTCCGACCTCACGACCCAGCCGCTGTCCGCGCGCCGCGACCTGCTCGAGCGGCTCGACCTCGCAGGCCGGCACTGGCAGGTGCCACCGGTCTACGACGACGGCCAGGAGCTGTTCTCCGCGACCCTCGAGCAGGGGCTGGAGGGGGTCGTGAGCAAGCGTCTCTGCGCGCCGTACCTGCCGGGGAGGCGCTCCGCCGACTGGCTGAAGTCGCCGCACCGCACGACGGTCTCGGCCGTCGTCGGCGGCTGGCGACCGGAGGTCGGCACCACGGACCGCCTGGGCGCGGTGCTGCTCGGGATGCCGTCGCCGCAGGGTTGGCGGTATGCGGGACGGATGGGTTCGGGGATCGCCGGCAGGGCCCAGCGCCAGCTCGCTGAGCTGCTCGCGCCACTGGGGCGCGACACCTCTCCGTTCACCACCGACGTGCCACGCATCGACGCGGATGGCGCGTCCTGGGTGGAACCGCGGCTCGTGGTCGAGGCCCGCACGCTGGAGGTCACCAAGGACGGGCGGCTGCGCCACCCCGCCTATCTCGGCGTCCGCACCGACCTGACCCCCGAGGAGCTCCTGGCCGAGGCGCGAGAGGAGACCGGCGATGAGTGAGACGACGTCGGTCGTCGTCGAGGGCCGCAAGCTCAAGCTCACGAGCCTGGACAAGCTGCTCTACCCCTCCACCGAGACCACCAAGGGCGAGGTGCTCAGCTACTACGCCCAGGTAGCCGAGGTGCTCCTGCCCCACCTGGCCGCGCGCCCCCTCACCCGGGTGCGTTGGCCCCACGGCACCGCCGACCAGAGCTTCTTCCTGAAGAACCTTCCGTCCGCGGGGCCATCGTGGCT
>JBKJON010000056.1:0-9483 GCA_046595715.1 Marmoricola sp. | reverse complement strand
GTCTCGCCGAGCCTGGTCAGGTGGTAGGCCACGCTGGTCCCGATCACGCCACCGCCGATGATCACGATGCGTGCCCGGGTCGGGATCTCCTTGCTCAACCTGCTGCTCTCCTCAGTCGCCGCGACATGCCTGCTCCAGCCAGTGCTCGAAGTCCGCGCCGTCGAACTCGGCGACCGCGCGGTCGTACTTCTCCATGCCCCACGACCAGAAGTCGAAGTCGAGGTGGCTCGCGGAGCTCTGGATCGAGGCCCACAGCATCCACCCGTACTTCGACATCAACCCCCACAGCCTGGCTCGCGCCACGCGATGGTGGAGCAGCTCGCCGTCGTAGTCCTCCATCAGCTCCTCGAGCTGCTCCCCGGTCAGGTTCGCCTCGCTCCAGAGGTTGCCGAGCTCGAAGGCCGACTCGTTGTTGCCGGAGTACTCGTAGTCGATCAGCCACAGCCGGTCGCCGTCGTCGATGAAGTTGCCCGCCAGCAGGTCGTTGTTGCACGGCACCGTGCCCGTGGGTCTCACGTCGAGCGCTCGCCGGATCCGTAGGGCCTTGTCCGCGAACTCGTCGTAGCGGTCCGGCAGCCGGAAGCCGTGCTCGCGGACGATCCCGCGGTAGGTCTGCTGGATGGCGAACATGTCGAAGTCGTTGACGAAACGAGGCCCCGAGTGCAGCTCACGACAGGCCGCCGCGACCCGCGAGAGCTGCCCACCCCCGCGCAGGTCGTCGTCGGTGAAGGTCCTGCCCTCGAGGAAGCCGACCACCAGCAGCTGGAGGTCCGGGACGAACTGCAGGACCGGTGCACCGACCCCGGCCTCTGAGGCCGCGAGCGAGTTGGCGTGCTCGGCACGACGGTCGATGGCGAGCAGGTCGCTGCCGGGTTGTCCGATCCGGACGACCACGTCGTGCTCGGCCGTGGTCACGTGCAGGTTGACGTTGGTCAGGCCGCCGGGGAGCTTCTCGACCTTGCGCTCCCGCCCCCGGAGGCAATCGACGGCGTCCAGCGTCGCGTCGAACTCGGCGACCGACCCCGCGTCCTCCTCCTCAGTGCTCGACAAGGGATCTACTGCTGGTCGGTCTCGTCAGGCGTGCTCATGGGGCCAGCATGGGCGAGCCGTGGGTGTGGCACAAGGCGTCGGATCAACGGGCTCAGCGGTGGACGTGCTGCAACCAGTCACTGGGAACCCGATCCCGTGGCCCGGGCGCGGTCTCGTCCGAGGGCCGCGAGTCCGGCCCCACCAGCTCCGGTCCGTCGAAGGCCTGACCTGTCGCGTAGTCGTAGAACCAGTCCTCCCCGGGCTCGAAGCTCTGGATGACGGGGTGTCCGCTCGACTCTGAGTGAGCCGTGGCGTGCCGGCTGGGCGAGGTGTCGCAGCACCCGATGTGCCCGCAGGCCGCGCACCGCCTCAGGTGCACCCACCAACCCTGTGGAGTCGCGGAGTTGCAGTCCGCGCAGCCGGTGCCGCTGGGGAGTACGTCGACGTCGATGCCCTCGGGCATGTCGTTCGTGGTCATGTGGTCTCTCCGATCGGCGGGGTCGTGGTTCCAGTCTGACGCTTCGTTGCCCTCCTGTAACGGTCGGCGTGAGGAGAGGGCGCTCGTCGGCGCCATCGGCGCTGTCCTAGGTTGGTGCCATGACCGAGAAGGAAACGCTAGACAAGGTCCCCACTGGCCTGTTCATCGGCGGCGAGTGGCGCGACTCCGCAGACGGCTCGACCATCGACGTCGAGGACCCGTCCACCGGCGAGACGCTGGTCCAGGTCGCCTCGGCGACACCGGCCGACGGTGCCGCGGCGCTCGACGCCGCAGTGGCGGCGCAAGCCGACTGGGCGGCGACGGCCCCGCGTGAGCGGGCCGAGCTGCTGCGCTCGGCGTTCGAGCTGATCACCGAGCGCGCGGACCACTTCGCGATGCTGATGACGCTGGAGATGGGCAAGCCCCTGGCCCAGGCGAAGGGCGAGGTCACCTACGGCTCCGAGTTCTTCCGGTGGTTCTCCGAGGAGGTCGTGCGTATCGCCGGCCGCTGGGCGACCTCGCCGGACGGCAACACCCGGTTGATGACGATGAAGCAGCCGGTCGGTCCGGTGCTGATGATCACACCGTGGAACTTCCCGCTCGCGATGGGCACCCGCAAGATCGGGCCGGCCATCGCCGCCGGCTGCACGATGGTCGTCAAGCCGGCCTCACAGACGCCGCTGACCATGCTGGCGCTGGCGGACCTCCTCAAGGAGGTCGGCCTGCCCGACGGCGTCCTCAACGTCATCTCCACCTCGCAGACCAGTGAGGTGATGGAACCGCTCATCGGCGACTCGCGCCTGCGCAAGCTCACCTTCACCGGCTCCACGCCGGTCGGCAAGATGCTGGTCAAGCAGTCCGCTGACCAGCTGCTGCGGGTCTCCATGGAGCTGGGGGGCAACGCCCCGTTCCTGGTCTTCGCCGACGCGGACCTCGACGAGGCCGTCGACGGTGCCATGCTCGCCAAGATGCGCAACATGGGGGAGGCGTGCACCGCCGCCAACCGCTTCCTGGTCCACGAGTCCGTCGCCGACGAGTTCGCGACGAAGTTCGCCGAGCGGATGGCGGCCGAGGTGGTCGGCCGCGGGACCGAGGACGGCGTGACCGTCGGTCCCCTCATCGACGCCAAGCAGCGCGACAAGGTCGCCGAGCTGGTCGACGACGCCACCAGCCGGGGCGCCTCGGTGGTCACGGGCGGATCGAGCACCGGCGACAAGGGCTACTTCTTCCAGCCCACGGTCCTCACCGACGTCTCCCCGGACTCTGACCTGTTCCGTGAGGAGATCTTCGGTCCGGTGGCCCCGATCACGACGTTCTCCGACGACGAGTCGGCCGTGCGGATGGCCAACGACACGGAGTACGGCCTGGTCGCCTACGCCTTCACCACCGACCTCGGCCGGACCATCCGGGTCAGCGAAGCGCTGGAGTTCGGGATGGTCGG
The DNA here is from genome assembly GCA_046595715.1 of Marmoricola sp. GTDB lineage: Bacteria > Actinomycetota > Actinomycetes > Propionibacteriales > Nocardioidaceae > Marmoricola. Next base: position 6,535 of record JBKJON010000056.1, on the reverse strand, counting down.
CATCAACCAGGGCATCGTCTCCAACCCCGCTGCGCCTTTCGGTGGGGTCAAGCAGTCCGGCTTCGGGCGCGAGGGCGGCCCGGAGGGGATCGAGGAGTACCTCTCGGTCAAGTACGTCGGGATCGCCCCCTGACCGCACCGGTCAGGTGGTGATCCCGGGCGACTCGGACTCCCCCTCCAGGGGCGCCCCGTCGCCGACGCACTGACCGAGGGTGATCGCCTTGTACTTCAAGAACTCCGGCGACGAGACAGCGCTCTGCGGGTAGTCCTCGGGCGCGAGCTCCGCGTAGTAGGTGATCGCCTCCACGAGGTCGTCCGCCGCCTTGGACGGGTTGTCCTCGGCCTGGGCCCTCGCCAGGGGGAGGGCCCTGCGGAACTCGTCGACCGTGATCGAGAAGTCGCCGGCGTTGAAGGCGTTGATCCCCGCTCGCACCGCACTGCAGGCCTTGGTCTCGCTCACCTCGGGTCGGTCCGGTGCTGCGGGGGCGGACGCCGACGCGGACGGATCCTTCCGTGGCTCGGCCCTGCCGGACTTCTGGTCGGAGGAGCACCCGCTCAGGAAGATCAGGAGCACCGCCGCCAGGATGATTCGCATCTCCTGAGCGTAGGTGGGTGAGCCCAACCCCCGCCCCGCGCTCCGCAGGCTCAGCCACGCACCAGCAGCAGCACCGACGCCGTGACACCGGCGATCACGATGAGCACGCGGAGCAGGGTCGGCGGGAGGCCACGGCCGATGTGGAGCCGATGTGGAGCCGACGTAGCCCCCACGACCGATCCCGAGGCCAGCAGGCCGATCCGACACGGCCGGTGCCGAGCTCTCGGTCCAGGCGCAGGAGGGGGCGATCGCCGGTGAGATAGCGCGGTGCATCGCCGCGCTGACGACGGCCGACTCGCAGGGCATCGGATCCGCCGCGCTGGTCAATGCCGGCATCGTCCACCGGGTCGTCCCCGAGCTCAGCGAGGACGACGCCGAGTCGCTCGCGGTTGCCGTGGCCGCTGCCGTCGCTTCAGCGTTGGTGTGTCTCCGGCCGTCTGGCTGAGGTCGGTGACGCGTCCCTCACTCGGCGAGGCCCAGGATCTCCTCGAAGCTCTCCTGCAGGCACTCCAGCAGGGTCTCCGGGTCGGGCACCGAGGTGGTGTCGATGTTGACGCCGAGGTGGCAGGTGCTCTCGTGTGAGATGAGGGTGACGTTGAAGGCGGTCCCGATCGTGGGCCCGAACGCGAAGAAGCCGGTGACCTTGGCCCCGCCGAGGTAGATCGGGACGGGACTTCCCGGGACGTTGCTCGCCAGGAAGTCGATGTGCTTGAGCATCCCGCCCACGTAGGCCGACGGCAGCAGGTTGAGTCCCTCGGCGACGAGGTCGGTGTAGGCCAGCGAGGGCTCCTCCCGGGCGGCCTTCGTGGCCGCGAGCACCCGCTGCATCCTCTCGACCGGGTCCGGCTCCGCCACCGGGAGCGTCACGCGCTGAAGGGTGATCCGGTTGCCGAACTCCCGATCCTGCTCGGTGCGGAGGCTGATCGGCATGACCACCCGCAACGACTCGACCGCGCTGCCGTGATGCTCGTGGTAGCGGCGCAGGGCTCCGGTCACAGCGGCGAGGAACGCAGCGTTGAGAGTGACGCCGACGTTCCTGGCGGCCTTGCGGAGTGGCTCGAGCGGGACGTCCATGGTCGCGAGGTGCCGGGTCATCGCCCGCTCGACCATGACCGGAGACATGGTGTCGGGAACGGGCGCGGCCAGGCGGTACACGGAGCCGGCCAACGCTGCTGCCTCACGCACGGTTCCCACCGGGTTCCGCACGGTACGCACCAGCGCAGGCACGGCGGCGTCGGCGATGCGAAGGGCGCGCTGGCCGAACTGCCCGATCACCGATCCGACGGCCCCGGTGACCAGCTCACGCCCGCCGACGTGCTCCCCCTGCGGCTCAGGTGGCATCGGTCCCAGGTCATCGGGCGTTCGGGAGAGGTCGAACAGGATGGTCAACATCGAGATGCCCCCCACTCCGTCGGTCAGGGAGTGGTGCATCTTGAGGATGACCGCGGCCGCGCCACCCTCGAGCGACTCGACCAGCGTCAGCTCCCACAGCGGGCGCTGCTTGTCGAACGCGTCCATGGCCGACTGACGCGCCATCTCGAGCACGGCGTCGCGGCCGCCGGACGCCGGTGCGGCCACCCGGCGGAGGTGCCAGCCCAGGTCGAAGTGGGGGTCGATGACCCACCTCGGTGTGGCGAGATGGAGTGGGGGCTCCACGACCCGCTGGCGCAACGAGACCATCTGTCGCGACATGCGGTCCACGCGGTGGGCCAGCATGTCCCAGTCAGGGGCCTGGTCGAGCCAGAAGACCGTGACCACGGTCGAGCGCAGCGCCGGATCACGCTCCATGTTCCAGGAGAAGGCATCGGTGGAGCGCATGTAGGTGGGCGTATCGGGGGCCATGCTGTGACGCTAGGCCCTGACACCTGACGACGTCAGAGGCCTTGGTCCCCGGAGCGGTACGTGCTTGCCACAGGTCATCCCCGGCGCTCGAGTGCGAGCTCGCGTATGCGAGCAAGGTCCTCGGTGCTGAAGACGCCTTTGACACCGGAGATCGCGGCGAGCTTCATGCCGTGCTTGAGGCCGAGCTGGTAGATCTCCTTGACCTTCTCCCACTCGATGTTGCGGCCGACCGTGTAGGTCTCGTAGCGGCCCTCGAGCGCCAGCACCACGGTCTCGGCCATGCAGGCGTAGACAACACCCGGCGGCAGGCCGATGTTCTTCATCGTGACCTCCCCCGGCAGCTCGATCTCGCCGGACTCGATGACGAGCACGTCGGGACGCTTGGCGACATCCTCAGGGGAGAGGTCCAGGGGGCGTGCCACGTCGGTGATCACGCAGCCGGGTTTGACGTCCATGATGTCCAGGACGCGCTTGCCGGCCCCCGAGGTGGCCGTCACGATCAGATCCATGTCCTTGAGGTGGTGGGCGGGGGTGGCGGCGGCATGGATCTCGGCTCGGGGGTTGTCCCGCTCGATCTCGTGCTTGAGGGCGAGCAGCTTGGCCGACTCCGGCGACACCAGCCACAGCTCGTCGCAGGACAGCGCGAGAAGCCGGGCGCACACCGACCCGATGGCACCCGTGGCGCCCACGACCATCGCCTTGCCCCGGATCCGGCCCCGGGCGTCGACCTCCGTCATCCCGAGCTGCTGCATCGCCTCGTGGGCCGCCCAGAGGGCACCCGAGGCGCTGTAGCTGTTGCCGGTCGTGATCGGCAGCGGAGCCTGCTTGGCCACGGTGACGCCCGCGTCACCGACCACCTTGGTGAACGCGCCCAGGCCCATGACCTGCGCTCCGAGCTTGCGCGCGGTCTCGGCCGCCATCAGGAGTCGCGCGTAGGTGAACTCGGGGCTGTGTGCCATCAGCTCCTTGGGTGTCCCACCGACCGTGATGAGCCAGCCCTCGGCCTCGGCCCCGGTGGGTGACGTGATGCCGGTCACGTGGCTGTAGACGAACGGTGGGGCGTAGGCCACCGCCTTCTCCACCACGTCCATGACCAGCGAGGGTGTCACCTTGGCGATCGTCCCGAGTGGTTCGACGTTGGAGAAGAACTTCTGCGACAGGGGGTGGATGACGAACGCGAACCTGCTCTTGCGTCGCGGGCCGTTGGGGTAGAGGACACGGGGTTCGAGGTGCGCCGAGACGATCATGTCGAGCAGGTCGTCGTTGGTCAGTGATCCCGTGCCGAGCACGCAGGAGAGCATCATCGCCTCGAGCACTGCTGCGTTCACGGTGACCCCGAACGGCTGGGGGGTCGCATCGAGCACCATGTCGACCCCGCGGCTGGCCAGCTCGGCCAGCCGATCCGCGGAGACCGAGGACGTGACGAGGGTCTTGCCCGCCAGGTCCTCCAGACCGAAGCCGCTGAGCTCGTCGAAGGTGGCGACCACGACGTCGCAGTCCCTGGCTGCCTTGCGTGCAAGCGCGGCGCTGATGCGCTGACCAGGAGCGTTGAGCTTCGCCTTGACCTGACGTGGCAGACGCCGGATCGGCCACAGCCCCACGCCGGCCGCAAGGCCCATGAGCGGGATCGAGTCCAGCTTGGCCGGCAGGTCCAGCCGCAGCAGCGGGTCGGCGAACACCAGGTTGTCGGTGAACTCGCGCAGGATCCGGGTGGTCCGGTCGTGGTTGAGTCCGCCGAGGACCACGGTCCGGGCGTTGTTGAAGAACCCCGGCATCTCGGTCTGGACATGCCGGATGGCCCACTCCTGAAGCACGTCACGCAGGGCATGGCCGTCGGTGACCGGCACAACATCCGTGGCGCGCTTGACCCGTTCGATCGCCTCGAGCTCACCGTCGTAGAGCCCGGCGGCACGGGCCTCACGAATGCCCGTGACGGCGATCGCATCGGCATCGCCAGCCCACTTCTCCACCAGTGCCTCCGCGGCGGTGACGTCGCCGTTCGTGCCCGATCGCACGATGCGGAACTGATGGTCCAGGAAGCAGACCTGCTCGTCGTAGTCACGGTCGGAGCCGGTGAGGCTCACGTTGACGACGGTGTGGTGGCTCTGGCCTGGCATCTTCGCTCCTGGGTTCTCGCAGTGCTCGCGGGGGGTCTGCTCAGCTCATCGCTGAGGAGTCGATCTCGGGATGCTCGACCATGAAGTCCAGCAACCGGCCGGCATAGCTCTCGAAGCGCGGGCACACCAGCCCGGTCCCGGACAGCGCGGTCACCGTGTTCTTGGTGGAGTAGGTGGTCGGGGAGGCGAAGTAGTCCAGCGCCTCGGCCGGCAGGCCCAGCAGGTGCTCCATCCCGGGCACCGAACCGACCACGGCCCGGGTGAGGCCCAGCGGGAGCGGAACCCAGATCACCTGCTTGCCGAGATGCGCGGCGAAGGTGTTGCCGAGCTCCCGGACCGACGGGGGGTGCGGGTCGGTGAGGGCGAAGGTCTTGCCGACCGACCCCTCGAGCACGGACAGCTGGTCCATCGCGTCGATGACGAAGTCGCGGGGGACCAGGCACACCTTGACGCGGTCAGCGGCCCCGACAGCGGGGACCACGGCCACCGAGAGCTGCCGACGCAGGAAGGTCGCCAAGAAGTAGGGGCCGTCGTACTTCTGGGTCTCGCCGGTGCGGGAGTCACCGACGACGATCCCCGGCCGGTAGACCGTGACCGGCAAGCCGTCCGCCATCGCCTTGCGGACCAGCATCTCGGCCTCGAACTTGGTGGACTCGTAGTGGTTGCGAAAGGTCTGGCCCTCGTCGAGCGAATCCTCGGTGAACTCACCCTCGTAGCGCCCGCTCACGTAGCAGGTGCTGACGTACTGGAGCGTGCGCAGATGGGGGAGGGACCGGCAGAGCTCGAGGATCCGGGTCGTGCCACCGACATTGACCTGATGGGCCAGCTTCTCGCCGACGGACAGGTCGTAGATCGCCGCCAGGTGCCAGACCTCGACCACCTCCTCGAGGCTCTTCCGGTCATCGGGATCGGTCCCGAGGTCCGGTGCGGTGACGTCGCCTGGCACGAGCTCGATGCGGTCGATCGTGTGCGGGTGGGCGGCTTCGATCTCGCGGACCCGGTCCTGTGCCGTGTCCAGGTGCTGGGGCTGGACCAGGCACACGGCCCGATCGCTCGTACGTCGGGCCAGCAGGCGTGGGAGCAGGGCAGAACCCAGAAATCCCGGGAAGCCGGTCATCAGCAGTGTCGCCATGCGCCTCACCTCTCGATGTGTCCTCGGGCCGGTCCGGAGATCCCGAAGCCTTCGGGTCCGACCTGATCCACCTCCATGTGAGCACGACGGCTCAGGTGCCGGTAGAGACCAAGGTCCGTTGCTCGGGAGACCTCTGGGCCACAGCGCCGGGAGGATCGCCGGGCCAGCCCCTCCGGTCTATGTTGAGGACATGGCCGACAACTCACCCCTGGGACTGCTCGACACCGACTCGCTGATCAACGAGGAGGACGGCGCGATCCAGCGGACCGTGCGCCGCTTCGTCGACGACCGCATCCGCCCGGACATCGCCGAGTGGTACGAGAACGGCAGCACGCCCGTGCGCGAGATCGCCCGTGAGCTCGGGAAGATCGGCGCGCTGGGCATGCACCTCGAGGGCTACGGCTGCGCCGGCACGAGTACGACGGCCTACGGGCTGGCCTGTCTCGAGGTCGAGGCCGGTGACTCGGGCATCCGCTCGCTGATGTCGGTGCAGGGCAGCCTGGCCATGTTCGCGATCCACGCCCACGGTTCCGAGGAGCAGAAGCAGCAGTGGCTGCCGGAGATGGCCGCCGGCGAGAAGATCGGGTGCTTCGGCCTGACCGAGCCCGACTTCGGCTCCAACCCGGCCGGCATGCGCACCCGCGCCAGGCAGGACGGGCCGGGGGAGAAAGCCGACTGGGTCCTGGACGGCAACAAGATGTGGATCACCAACGGCTCGATCGCCGACGTCGCGGTGGTGTGGGCCCACACCGACGACGGCATCCGCGGGTTCGTCGTACCCACCGACACCGAAGGCTTCTCCGCCCCGGAGATCAAGCAGAAGATGTCGATGCGTGCATCGGTGACCAG
>JBKJON010000584.1:0-4293 GCA_046595715.1 Marmoricola sp. | reverse complement strand
CCATGTCCCAGGTGGGGTGGTCGAGCGCCTCCTCCGGGGTGACCTCGGCCAGCTGCTCACGGGTCCGGCCCCGGAAGGGCCCCCCGCTCGCGGTCAGCACGAGGCGGCGTACCTCCTCGGCGCGGCCGCCGCGCAGGCACTGGGCCAGCGCGCTGTGCTCGCTGTCCACGGGCACGATCTGGCCGGGGCCGGCCAACGCGGTCACCACCGGCCCCCCGATGATCAGCGACTCCTTGTTGGCCAGGGCCAGCGTGTTCCCGGACTGCAGCGCCGCCACGGTCGGACGCAACCCGACGGCGCCCGTGATGCCGTTGAGCACCACGTCGCAGGTCATCGCGGCGGCCTGGGTGGAGGCGTCCTCCCCCAGGCCGGCGTAGGCCGGCGCGAACTCGGCGACCTGCTGCTCGAACAGCTGCTGCTGGGACCCACCCGCCGTCAGCCCCACCACCCGGAACCGGTCGGCGTTCGCCCGCACCACGTCGAGGGCCTGGGTGCCGATGGACCCGGTCGACCCGAGGATGACGATGTCGCGACGCTCACTCACCGGCCCAGTGTCTCAGGACAGGGGTCGGCTCAGACCTGGAGCAGCCGCCGGAGGCCGGCGGCGGTGTACGGCGCCGGTGAGCCGGCGAGCACGTCGATCTCCTCGGCCACGCTTCGCTCCGGGGAGTACGCCGCCCCGGGATCCAGCACCGCACAGGCGGCCGGGTCGGTCCGACCGGCACGGATCATCGCGACCCACTCCAGATCCTGCTCGAGGACCCCGTCACCGTGCACGATGCGGTGACGCCCGGTCGCAGGGAGGGCCGAGCCGGACGACACGATGGCGACCGGCGTCTCCGGGCGGTCGATCGTGGTGAGCAGCCCGCCGACGCGCGCCACCGCGAGCGCGGCGACCACCGCCTCGAGGTCGGTGTCGAGTCCGACGACCACCGGGTCGGCCGGCTTGAGGCCGAGCGCGATCAGCACCCCGCCGAGCGCGGCGACCTCCTCGAGCAGGCGCGCGTGCGTCAACGTGCCCACCACCGGCTCCTCGGCGCGGCCGGCGATCACGACCGAGTCGAGCAGGGCGTAGCTGACGTTGGGGGTCATGCCCGCAGGCTAGCCACCACCCGGCGAGCGAGGGCGCGGGGTGGCGCGGGGCATGATCGGCCCATGATCGAGATCGAGTCACTGGGAGAGCTCGAACGAGCGGCCGACCGGGCGCGCGCGGTCAAGGGCTCGATGCGCAGCTGGGAGGTCCAGGGGCTCGACCTCACCGCCCACGAGGACGTGCTGCGAGGACTCGATCCCCACGGCGCCCTGTTCCTCGGCTGCACCATCCCGGAGGCCACCGCCGACCGTCTACGGGAGAGGGGCGCCCTGCTGTTCCCGACCGTTCCCGACGTCCCGTTCGACCCGTGGCGGGCGACGCTCTACACCCCGTCCGAGCTCTACGCCGGCCTCGAGTCGGGCTATGACCACACGCCCGACGCCCGCATCTACGCCTGGTCACGTCGTACGACGCCGCACGGCTCGCTCAAGAACCTGCTCGCCAAGGCCCTGCACGACAACTCGATCGACGACGCGCTCGAGGAGCTCACCCGCAGGCGCCGCATCGTCGGCTTGATGGGTGGCCACGCCCTGACCCGTGACGACCCGGCCTACGCCGAGACGGCGCACCTCGCCCGCGACCTGGCCGGCACGGGACTGACCGTGGCCACCGGTGGCGGGCCCGGGGCGATGGAGGCGGCCAACCTCGGTGCCCGGCTGGCCGACCACCGGGCCGAGACGCTCGACGACGTCCTGGCCGGCATCGCTGCGGTGCCTGACTTCCGGCACGACGTGACGGCGTGGGCGCGCACCGCGATCGAGAGCACCCGCGACCTGACCGACTCGGGGCGCTCTCTCGGTATCCCGACCTGGCACTACGGTCACGAGCCGCCCAACGCCTTCGGCTCGGTGGTGGCGAAGTACTTCCGCAACGCGATCCGTGAGGACGTCCTGCTCGAGGTGTGCCGCGCCGGGATCGTGTTCCTGCCGGGCGCGGCCGGCACCGTCCAGGAGATCTTCCAGGCGGCCTGCACCAGCTACTACGCGTCGGCCGAGCAGGCGGTGCCGATGGTGTTCGTCGGCCGGGACTACTGGACCAGGGCCCTGCCCGCGTGGCCGCTGGTCAGCGCCTTGGCGAAAGGTCTGCCCTTCGAGACGCGCGCCCACCTCGTCGACGACACGAGTCAGGTGTCGTCGCTGCTGTCCGAGGAGCGGCCCGAGGAGCGGCCCAGCGCCCACGGCTCCAGCTTGCGATAGCCCTTGACCGACGTACGCCGCGCCCGGCGCAGCTTGAAGTCATCAGCGAAGGCGAGCTCCTCGGCCAGTGCGCGGTCGACCAGCACCCGTCCGGGGCGTGCGGTCGACGTCAGCCGGGAGGCGACGTTGACGACCGGCCCGAGCACGTCGCCGAGTCGTGCGAGCGCCGGTCCCCACGCCAGGCCGACCCGGATCTCGGGGTAGCGGTCGTCACGGTCCGACTCCTCGGTCAGCTCGAGCCCGATGCCGGCGATGGCTCCGGGGTCGTCGGCCACGAAGAGCAACTCGTCGCCGATGGTCTTGATGATGCGGCCGCCACGCTCGGAGATGATCTCCAGCGAGCGCTCCTCGAAGTGGTCGACCATCCGACCGATCTCGCCGCGGGTCAGCGACCGGCTCTGACGGGTGTAGTTGACGATGTCGGCGAACCCGACCCCCATCGTGGTGCCGCCCTCCTCTTCGACGTGCTCGTCCGCGTCGTTCTCCTGTGGGGTGGCCAGCAGGAGGCGAGAGGCGGCCGCGAGGGTGTGGCGACGCCAGACGTAGTTCTGGAGGGACTCGACCGCAGGGGTGACCTCCTCCATCACCGCCCGCAGCTCGTCGGTGTCCATCCGGTCGACGTCGACGACCTTGGCCAGCAGTCCCATCTGCCACTCGGCCAGCCGGGCGAAGCTGCGCCCCAGGGTGCGCACCAGCGCCGACTCGTCCTCGGGGTCGATCACGCCCAGCTCGAGCAGGCGCTGCGTCAGTCGGAGCGCCTCCAGGTCCGCCTCGGTGAACGCCGGCACGTCGGCCCCGACGGCACTGAACCCGAGGGATCGCCAGCGGAGCCTGGCCTCCTCGAAGGTGATGCCCACCGCCTCGGCGAGCTGGTTCCCGCTGAGTGCGGGCGCCTCACCGAGCAGGAACACCTCCAGCAGGTCGACCAGCTCCCGGCGGTCTCGGCGCTCTGCCACCAGTCAGCTCCTGGGCTGGCCCAGCCGGTCGGAGGTGGTGCCGCGCAGCGCCTCGCCGAACGCGGGGACCTCGTCGAGCAGCTCGGTGAGCGACTCCTTGGTGAAGTGGATGACCTCGACCGGGGTCATGCTCACCACGCTGGCGGAACGCAGCCTGTGCCCGACGATCGCCATCTCGCCGATGACGTCTCCGGGACCGAGACGGGCGATCTCCTGCTTGCCCTTCCGGACGGCGACCTCCCCGTCGATGATCAGGTAGGCCTTGTCACCGGGGGTCTTCTCCCAGATCAGCGACCAGTTCGCCGGCAGGTGCACGTGACGGCCCTTGCTGATCACCGTCTTGAGGTCCCTGTCGCTCAGGCCCTCGAGCCGGTTGAGCTGCTTGAGCGTCTCCGGCTGCGGCTCTTCGGCCATCTCTGCACTCCTCGTAGCGGGACGGTTGGTGCTGTGCATCCTCCCGGCACCACTGGGTGGTGTCCACCGGAACGCGGGCTTCCGGGACGTGACCCGGCACACTCTCCGCCAGAGTGCTCAGTCCTCGGACACCTGGTCGCGGAAGGTGTCGCGCTTGGTGTGCAGCGTGAAGATCCTCTCCGCGAGCACGTCGGGGTCCTTCTCTTCGTCGCCCGCGACGATGCGGCCGCCGATGATGAGCTGGCCGACGTAGATCCCCTCCTCGCCGAGGACCTCGTGCAGCAGCTCGGCGTACGCCGCCTGGCCGGCGAAGGCGATGGAGGTCCCGGTGACGTTGCGGCCGGGCTTCACCGCGGAGCCGCCGTTGATGAAGATGATGCTGGGGTTCGAGCCCTCGGGCAGGAAGCGCATCCCCGGCACGACCTGGTGCACGGCCGCGACCGGGCCGTAGATCGAGAACTCGATCGGGCCCAACAGGTCGTCGGGGGTGGTCTCCAGGACCGGCCGCATGAAGTCCTTCTGCGGCAGTGGGCTGTACTGCAGCACCTCGATCGGGCCCAGCTTCTCCGTCGCCTGCTCGAGGGCGGCGGCGATGCTCTGGGGGTCGCGGACGCCCGCGACGAAACCCTTCGCC
>JBKJON010000552.1:0-14423 GCA_046595715.1 Marmoricola sp. | reverse complement strand
GCGGCGCGTGACGCGGGACCGGCCCGCGAGCAGCTAATCGATACGCGCGGGCTTGGAAGCATGTGGCTTGAGTCGCACCCAGAGTTGGACGAGCCCGCTTGGGCCGGGCACCTCCTTGACCTCGACGTAGACCTCCGCGCGAACCAGTTCCCCGAGCTTTGAGCGACCGTAGTCGCGGGGATCGAACGCCGCGTGGCTCTTGCTCAGGTAGGACCCGACCTCGCTCAGATTCGACCAGCCGTCGTCTTTGGAGGTGCTGCGTATCGCCGTCGAGAGAACCTGTTTGAGGTCAGGCGGACGCTCCTCTGGCGCTGACGGTCGCAGCGGCGCTTGCGGCTCGCGCGTCAGAAGGTCGAGATAGATGAACCGGTCGCACGCCGCGACGAACGGCTCCGGTGTATCGCGCCGTCCGAGCCCGTAGACGGTCATCCCCGACTCGCGCAACCTCGTCGCCAGCCTCGTGAAGTCGCTGTCGCTTGAGACGATGACGAAGCCCTCCAGGTTGGCGGCGTAGAGCAGGTCCATCGCGTCGATGATCAGCGCCGAGTCGGTGGAGTTCTTGCCCACGGTGTAGGCGAACTGCTGCATGGGCGCGATGGCGAAGGCGTGGAGCTGGTCCTTCCACCCGTTCAGCTGTGAGGTCGTCCAGTCGCCGTAGGCCCGCTTGACCGTGAGGGTGCCGTAGCCGGCGAGCTCCTCGAAGACGTCCTTGGCGACCTTGGGAGAGATGTTGTCGGCGTCGATGAGTACGGCGAGCCGTTTCGTGTCGTCGCTCATGGGGTGGTCTCCTCGGTGGAAGTGCTGGCACGCAGGACCTTGCTCCTCAGCGTGTCAGGGTCGTCGGCAGTGGCATCTTGCGACTCGAGCCAGTCGTAGACCTCCTGGCGCTCCGCGTGGCACATCAGGCCGACGACGTCGCCCGGCACGGCGATGGCCACGAGCGCCTGGAGTGACTCGAGTTCGGTGTCGTAGGACTCGATCTCGGTGACGCCCACGCGCTCGGCGCCGGCCCGGAGCAAGGTGTCGACCTCGTCGGTGGTGCGGCCGCGGAGGTACTTCTGCTTGTGGCCGATGGCGATGAGGTCGGCGTCCCGGGCGGCGATCTCGCCCAGCGTCTCCAGCAGGTCGTCCTGCCGGTCACCGACGGCCCCGAGACCGAGCAGCAGGCGGTGTCCCGGCGCCCGCACACCGCGCATGATCTCGATCATCGCCTCGAGGCCGGCCTCGTTGTGGGCGAGGTCCATCACCACGGAGATCCCGCCCGCCGGGGCCGGGAGAGTGAAGAAGTTCATGCGGCCGGGGTTGTGCTCGGCGTCCGGGAGGAAGGTCTTCAGGCCGGAGACGACGTGCGGCCGGAAGATGCCCGCGGCGAGTGCCGCCGAGGCAGCAGCCAGTGCGTTCTCCACGTTGAACCGGGACAGGCCGCTGAGGGTCATCGGGACGTCGACGACCTCGACCAGCGGGTCGGCCCGGTTGCCCTCGAGCACCGTGATCCAGCCGTCGATGATCGTGGTGGCCCGCCCCCCTCCAGCAAGGATCTCGCGCAGGGCGGGCGAGTCCGAGTCCCGGGAGAACACCCACGGGCGGGCCGGGGTCGTCGTACGCATGGCGAAGACGCGTGGGTCGTCACCGTTGAGCACGGCCCACCCCGACTTCTTGGTGATCCGCGCGACCACGCCCTTGACCTCGGCCAGCTGGTCGACCGTGTCGATGCCCTGCAGCCCGAGGTGGTCGGCGGTCACGTTGGTGACCACGGACACGTCGTTGCTCATCAGACCGATGCCCTTGAGCAGGATGCCGCCGCGTGCGGTCTCGGTCACCGCGAAGTCGACGATCTTGTGGGCGAGGATCCGCCCGGCGCCGGAGGGCCCCGAGTAGTCACCCGACTCGACCATCTCACCGTCGATGTAGATGCCGTCGGTGTTCGACCACCCGACGAGGTGCCCGGCCTCCCGCGCGATGTGCGCGAGCAACCGAGACGTGGTTGTCTTGCCGTTCGGGCCGGTGCCGGGGACCACCGGGATGCGCGGCCTGATCGTCGTCGGTGCCGGCCCACGCTCGACCGTCGTGACGTGCTTGGCCGCAGCCTCGACGAGCGTGTCGACCTCGGCCGTGCCGAGGCCGTCGATGACCGAGGCGACAGCTTCCCCGAGCGCACACGCACGGTTGCGGTCACGCCAGGGGAAGGCGACGACGATCTGCTCCGGCTGGGCGGTCGGCCGGACGCGTACGCCGAGCCGGGTCGTGCCTGCCTCGGCCGCGACGCGGCGCACGAGCTTGGTGACCAGCCGGGTGAGGGACCGCTGACGGAACCCGCTCAGCGGCACCCCGGGCCGGATCGAGGCGATCCCGAGCCGTTGGGCGAGCTGGAGCAGATCGTCCTCCGGGGCCTCGGCCAACGCTGTGACGTCGAGGGTGAGCTTGATGGCAGCGCGCGGGAAGTAGAGGTTGGGTCCCTCGAGGACCCTCAGCTCGACCAGCGCCGCGGCGTCGTGGGAGGTCACGTCAACAGCTCCTTGGGGGTGGTCAGTCGTCCTCGAGCCGGAAGCCGACCTTGATGCCGACCTGGAAGTGCTCGACCTGACCGTCGACGACGGCACCACGTACCTGGGTGACCTCGAACCAGTCGACGTGGCGCAGGGTGCGGGCGGCCCGCTCGACGCCGTTGCGGACGGCCTGGTCGATGCCCTCGGGCGAGGTGCCGACGATCTCGGTGACGCGGTAGGTGCGGTTGGACATCGGCGATCACTCCTGTGCTTCGGGGTTGCGGACCTGTCAAGAATGTCACGTCTTCGTGGAGGCTCTACACCCCCGACGTACGCTGGCGAGGTGGCAGCACCTAGTAGGGCGAAACGCGGGGCAGAACCCGTCCGCATCACCACCGCACCGACCAGTCACGGTGAGGATCTCGACCACCGTCGACGTCGTTACATAGTGTCCATGGCCGTCCGGACCTTGTGCTTCGTCGGCGCCATCGTGGTCGGTGACAACTGGGTGCGCTGGGTCCTGGTGGCCGGTGCCTTCGTGCTGCCCTACGTCGCCGTCGTGATGGCCAACAGCGAGGGTCGGCGGCTCCCGGGCACGGACCTCGTACCCCCGAGTCAGGGCTACAAGGAGCTCGGCCCGTGAGCGAAGGGCCCGACGGCCCCGCCACCTGTTCGGCCAAGGGATGCAAGCACGCGGCGGTACACGAGCTGCGGTGGAACAACCCCAAGCTGCACACCCCCGACCGGCGCAAGGTCTGGCTGGCGTGCGAAGACCACCGACAGAGCCTGTCCGACTTCCTCGCCGCGCGTCAGTTCCTCCGCGAGGTCGCCCCGCACCAGCCGTAATACGCCGAGCGGGCACTTGCGTCACGCCGTACGCCGCCGACCGGGCAGTTGCGTCACGCCGTACGCCGCCGACCGGGCATTTTCGTCACGGCCGTACGCCCCCAGGCGGGACTGAACTGCCCGGTCAACGTCCCAGAGCGGGATTGAACTGCCCGGTCAACGTCCCCAAGCGGGACTGAACTGCCCGGTCAACGTCCCCGTGCGGGACACAACTGCCCGGTCGGCGTCCTCAGGCGGGACGCATCTGCCCGGTCGGCGAAGAGGGTCAGCCGCCGATGGCCGACATCGGCCGGGTCGGCTGCAGGAACGTCGTGTCGTCGATCCCGTGGCCGGGACGCTTGGTCATCATCGCCAGCCGCCACTGGTCGGCGATCTCCGCGTCGGTCGACGAACCACGCACGGCGGCCCGCAGGTCCGACTCCTCGCGGGCGAACAGGCAGTTGCGGACCTGGCCGTCGGCGGTGAGCCGGACCCGGTCGCAGTCCCCGCAGAACGGACGGGTGACCGAGGCGATGACGCCGACCATGGCCGGGCCACCGTCGACGAGGAAGGTCTCGGCCGGGGCGCTCCCCCGATGCTCAGGGTCGGGCGTGAGGGTGAACTCGGCCTCGAGCGTGGCGAAGATCTCCTCGGCGGTGACCATGCCCTCGCGGGACCAGTTGTGCTGGGCGTCGAGGGGCATCTGCTCGATGATCCGCAGCTGGTAGTCCTCCTCCAGGCAGAAGCGCAGCAGCTCGGCCGCATGCACGTCGTTGACCCCGCGCAGCAGCACCGCGTTCACCTTGACCGGGCCGAGGCCGGCACGCTTCGCCGCGGCCAGCCCGGCCAGCACGTCGTCGAGACGGTCTCGCCGCGTGATCTGGAGGAAGAGGTCGCGTCGGATGGTGTCGAGGCTGACGTTGACCCGGTCGAGACCGGCCGCTGCCAGGGCATCAGCGGTGCGCGAGAGACCCAGGGCGTTCGTGGTCAGCGAGACCTCGGGGCTGGGGTCCAGCGCCTTGGTGCGGGCCACGATGTCCGGCAGCCCACGGCGCAGGAGGGGCTCACCGCCGGTGAACCTCACCTCGGTGATGCCGAGCTGCTCGACGCCGATCCGGACCAGGCGGACGACCTCGTCGTCGGTCAGCGTCTCCTCGGTCGGCAGCCACTCAAGGCCCTCGGCCGGCATGCAGTAGCTGCACCGCAGGTTGCACCGATCGGTCAACGAGACGCGGAGGTCCGACGCGACGCGTCCATAGCTGTCGGCCAGTCCGATCTGGCCCGGGTCGCTGCCCGTGAAAGTGCTCACCCACCCACTGTAGGACGTGGACCCACGAACTACTCTCGCGGCGTGGGATTCCTGCTGAGCCGACGCTGGGTGCTGTTCTTCCTCGTCGTCGTCGTGCTCGCCTGGCTGGCGACCCAGCTGGGGCAGTGGCAGTTCCACCGACTGGACGAACGCAAGCAGGACAACAGCATCACCAGGACCAACCTCAAGCTGGCTCCGGCGCCCGTCGACGACGTCCTCTCCACCGAGCGCGGACCGAGCCCCAACGACGAGTGGCGCCGGGTGACCGTGCACGGCACCTGGGACGACGAGCACACGATCGTGCTGAAGTACCAGACGCGCGACGCGGGCGCCGGTGTCGACGTGGTCACCCCACTCGTGACCGCCAACGGCGCTGCGGTGCTGGTGGACCGCGGCTGGCTCTCCACCGACAACACCGGTGCCAGCCGCCCCGACCTCCCGGCCGCCACCGAGGGGGACGTCACCGTCACCGGCTGGGTACGCCGCGACGCCACCGGGAACGCCACCAAGGTGAGCGAGCTCTCGACCCGGGCGCTGTCCTCGACTCGGATCGCCGAGGTGGTCCCGTACCCGCTCTACCGGGGGTTCCTCGACGTCGCCCTGGAGAGTCCGACGCCGGCCACGACCCTGCTGCAGACCGAGCTGCCCGACGACACCAGCAACGGACCGCACTTCTTCTACGGCCTGCAGTGGTGGTTCTTCGGGGCCCTGGCGGTCTTCGGCTTCTGCTACCTGGCGTGGGACGAGTTCCGTCAGCACCGCGCCCGGCGCAGATCAGAGAGCCCGGAGCATGCCGCCGTCCACCGGTAGCATCACACCGGTCACGAAGGACGAGGCCGGGCTCAGCAGGAAAGCGGCTGCTGCCGCGAACTCCGCCGGCTCGCCGTAGCGTCCCAGCGGGATGGTCGTGATCGCCCTGGCCCGGGCGGCCGCGGCGTCGCCGGTGGAGGCGTCCAGCTCCTCGACCCGATCAGTCCCGACTCGTCCGGGCAGCAGCCCGTTCACCCGGATGTCCCGGGGGCCCAGCTCGTCGGCGAGGGTCTTGGCCGCCATGGCGAGCCCGGGGCGCAGTCCGTTCGAGATGGCCAGGTTGCTCAGCGGGGCGCGTACCGAGCTGGAGAGCACGAAGGCGATCGACCCCGGTCCCTCGATGGCGCGCGCGACGGCCCGGGCCACCCGCAGGCCACCCACGAACACGGACTGGAAGCTGCGGGTCCACGCCTCGTCGGGGGTGTCCATCACCGATCCGGTGGGCGGTCCGCCGACCGAGATCAGGGCCCCGTCCACCCGGCCCCAGGTCGACAGCGCGGTCTCGACGAGTCGGTCGGCCGTCTCGGGGTCGGCGTTGTCGCCCGCGACCGCCACGGCCCTGGTGCCGAGCGCGCTGACGGCCTCCTCGAGGGACTCCTCGCTGCGCCCGGAGAGCACTACGCGGGCACCCTCCGCGACCAGGAGGTCCGCGGTGGCGCGGCCGAGGCCACGCCCTCCCCCGGTGACGACGTAGACGCGATCGGCGAGGCCCAGGTCCATGTCGTGAGGTTAGCCCTCAGCCCACGGGATCAGGCTGCTGTGCGTCCTCCTCGAACTGCGTGCGGTAGAGATCGGCGTAGAGGCCACCCTCGACCAGCAGGTTGCTGTGGGTGCCGCGCTGCACGACCCGGCCGTCGTCGATGACGAGGATGAGGTCCGCGTTGCGGACCGTGGACAGCCGGTGCGCGATGACCAGCGACGTTCGGCCCTCTAGCGCCTCGTCCAGGGCGCGCTGCACGGCGTACTCCGACTCGGAGTCGAGGTGGGCTGTCGCCTCGTCGAGCACCACGATCCCGGGGGCCTTGAGCAGGAGCCGGGCGATCGCCAGCCGCTGCCGCTCGCCACCGGAGAGCCGGTAGCCCCGGTCACCCACCACGGTGTCCAGGCCGTCGGGCATCCCCCGGACGAGTCCGGCGATGCGGGAGGACTCCATCGCCGCCCAGATCGCCTCGTCGGTGACCCCCGGGGAGGCGTAGCGCAGGTTCTCGCGGATGGTGTCGTGGAACATGTGGGCGTCCTGGGTGACGTAGCCGACCGCGGCCTCCAGGGACTGCAGGGTCACCTCGCGGACGTCCTGTCCACCGACGCGCACGGATCCCCCGGTGACGTCGTAGAGCCGTGCCACGAGGTGCGTGATCGTCGTCTTGCCGGCACCCGAGGGCCCCACGAGCGCGATCATCTGCCCCGGCTCGGCCACGAAGCTGACGTCGTGCAGGACCTGGGTGTTGTCGCGCGTCTCGGCGCGCGTGATCGTCTCCAGGGAGGCGAGCGACACCTCATCGGCCCGGGGGTAGGTGAAGTCGACCTCCGCGAACTCGACCCGCGTTGAGGCCGCGCGCAGCGGGACGGCGTCGTGCTTCTCGGCCACCGTCGAGGGCAGGTCGAGGACCTCGAAGACACGGTCGAAGCTGACCAGCGCCGTCATCACGTCGATGCGCACGTTGGACAGGCCCTGAAGCGGGCCGAGGAGGCGGAGGAGCAGGGTCGCCAGCGCGGTGAGGGTGCCGATCGAGAGCGCGCCACTCACGGCGAGGCTGCCGCCGATGCCGTAGACGAGCGCGGTCGCCAGCGCCGGGATCAGCATCATCAGCGCGATGAAGATGCGGGTGATCAGCGAGATCCGCACCCCGAGGTCGCGCACCACGGCGGCCTTGCCGGAGTACTTCGCGTCCTCCTCGTCGCGTCGTCCGAAGAGCTTGAGGAGCAGCGCCCCGCCGACGTTGAACCGCTCGGTCATCATGTTGCCGAGGTCGGCGTTGCCGTCCATCTGCGCACGGGTCAGCCCGCTGATCTGGCGGCCCACCCAGCGCGAGGCGAGCAGCAGCAGCGGGAACAGCGCCAGACAGGCCAGCGTCACCTTCCAGCTGAGCGCGAACATCGTGATGCCGACGACCACGACGCTGATGGAGTTGGAGACCGTGCTCGACAGGGTGGAGGTGAAGGCCCGCTGGGCGCCGATGACGTCGTTGTTGAGACGGGACACCAGGGCACCGGTCTGGGTGCGCGTGAAGAAGGCCAGGGACATGCGTTGGACGTGGGCGAAGACCTGGGTCCTGAGGTCGAAGATCAGGCTCTCACCGATGCGGGAGGACATGTAGCCGGAGCCGACCCCGAGGATCGCGTCCAGGATCGAGACCACACCCATGGCCAGCGCCAACCACACGACCAGGCCGGCGTCCTTGCCCAGGATGCCGTCGTCGAGGATGTGCTTGACCAGCAGCGGGTTGACGACGACCAGGCCGGCATCGAGGACGACGAAGACCAGGAACATGCCGATGAGGCGCTTGTGGGGCACGGCGAACCCGGCGACCCTGCGCACCGTGTCTCGGGTCAGCTTGTTGTCGACCACGGACGGGTCACGGCGCATGGTGCGCATCAGGGTTCCGGGGTTGATGGAGCTCATGTGGGCCCCCTTCTCGTCATCCGGGGCGACGCCCGGTGTCATTCCTGCGAAGCGTGTCAGGCTCCTCCGACAAGTGCGCGGAACCGGCGGAGCTGTGCCTGGCGCTCGGCCAGCCGCTGCCCCTCCAGGTCTCGCCCACCGGCTCCCTGAAGGAGACCCTTGGTCTCCCGGACGGCTCCGGTGGTGCTGGCGAGGAGGGCCTCGACGAGGTCCGAGGTGGCCTCGTCGAGCTCCGCCCGAGGTACGACGGCCGTGGCGATCCCCAGCTCTCGGGCCTCGTGCGCCCCGACGTACCTCGCGGTGGCGCAGATCTCCAACGCCCGCGAGTAGCCAACAAGATCCACGAGCGCTTTTGTTCCCGCCAGGTCCGGCACCAGCCCCAGGGCAGGCTCCTTCATGCAGAAGGCCACGTCGTCGGCGACCACACGCAGGTCGCACGCCAGCGCGAGCTGGAAACCGGCCCCGATGGCGTAGCTGTGCACCGAGGCCACGGAGATGATCCGAGGGTCCGAGAGCCACGTGAAACCGCGCTGGTAGCCGTCGATCGTCTCGAGCACCTTGTCGTCGCTGCCATGCATCAGGTCGAAGACCGAGCTCTCGCCCTCGATGCCGTCCGGCCCCAGCAGGCGGGTGTCGATGCCCGCGGAGAAGCAGCCGCCCGCGCCCCGGAGGACGACCACCCGCACCTCCTCGGGCAGGCCCTCACCGATGTCGGCCAGGGTGTGCCACAGGCGCGGTGTCTGGCTGTTCTTGCGGTCGGGCTTGTCCAGGGTGATCGTCAGGGTCGGGCCGGTGTGGTCGACCGCCAGGCCGGCGGTGAGAAGGTCGGTGTCGGGGGGAAGCGCCATGCGCTGACTGTAGGTGTTGACTGGCGCGGTGAGTACGACGAGCGCCGCCACCTCCCGGCCGTGGCGCCGCCGGATCAGGCGCTCGCTGTGGGTCCTGCTCCTCCTGGTGCTGGTCCTCCACCTGGCCGGTGGTTGGTACTTCTCGGGGCGGATCCGCACCGACGGCCTCGAGGTCGGGCCCTACCCTGTGGGCAACAACCTCACCCTGTCCCCCGGCCCTGAAGGCACCCTCAGCATCGAGTCCGGCGACGCGAGCGAGACCACGATGCTGCGCGCTCCCTCGACCTACGGCGTGAAGTGGAAGGGTGGTTACGGACGGGTGTCGGGCCCGGTCGTCTCGCAGGACCGGGACGCCGTCGTACGCCACTTCGACCTCGTGACGGGGTCCGCGCCGCAGGCGGGCACACAGGCCAGCATCGACCTGGTCGCCTTCCCGGACGACCCGCGGTTCGCCCTGGGCCCGAAGGTGGAGGAGGTGACGTACACCTCGCCCCTGGGTCGGTTCCCCGCGTACTTCGTCCCGCGCACCGGAGGCGACCAGAAGACCTGGGCGGTCCTCGTGCACGGCAAGGGCGGCTCCCGGATGGAGATGTACCGGATGGCCCGGGCCACGGTGGCTGCCGGGCTGCCCTCGCTCGACATCGCCTACCGCAACGACGAGGGCACTCCACGGGACCCCTCGGGCTACTACCAGTACGGCCGCACCGAGTGGCAGGACCTGGAGGGTGCCATCGCCTACGCCGGCGAGCAGGGAGCCGAGAGGGTCGTGCTCGGCGCGGACAGCATGGGTGGCGGCCTGGTGGCGTCCTACCTGCAGCACGTCGGCGGCGACCAGAGCGGCCCGCAGGTCGTGGCGACGATCCTGGACGCACCGATGATGGACTTCGGGGAGACCGTCTCCTTCGGCGCCCGGCAGGTGGAGCTGCCGGGAGGGGCGCACGTCCCTCCCACCCTCACCTGGACGGCCGAGCGGATCGCCGCGGAGCGCTTCGACGTCGACTGGGACGCACTGGACTACCTCGCCGACGGGTCGCCGTGGCTCGACGTCGCGACGCTGGTCTTCCACGGGACGGCCGACACCACGGTGCCGATCTCGACCAGCCGCGAGCTGGAGGAGGCGAACCCGGAGCTGGTCACCCTCGTCGAGACCAGGGGCGTGGAGCACGTGCGCTCCTGGAACGCCGACCCGGAGGCCTACGACCGAGCCGTCAAGGAGCTGGTCGACCGGCTGTGAGCGGTCAGGCCAGCGACACGAGGTCGGCGTAGTCCGGCGTCCAGAGGTCCTCGACGCCGTCGGGCAGGATCAGCACCCGGTCCGGCTCCAGCGCGTGTACGGCGCCCTCGTCGTGGGTCACCAGCACGATGGCGCCGGCGTACTCGCGGATGGCGGCCAGCACCTCCTCGCGAGACGCCGGGTCGAGGTTGTTGGTGGGCTCGTCGAGGAGCAGCACGTTGGCGCTGGAGACGACCAGGATCGCCAGCGCGAGCCGGGTCTTCTCGCCGCCGGAGAGCACGCTCGCCGGCTTGTTGGCGTCGTCACCGGAGAACAGGAACGACCCGAGCACCGACCGCGCCTCGGTGTCCTGGAGCTGCGGTGCCGCGGCGTGCAGGTTCTGCAGCACCGTCTGCGAGGCGTCGAGCGTCTCGTGCTCCTGGGCGTAGTAGCCGACCTTGAGGCCGTGGCCCGGCTCCACACCACCGGTGTCGGACTGGTCGACCCCGGCCAGGATCCGCAGCAGGGTGGTCTTGCCGGCGCCGTTCAGGCCGAGGATGACGACCCGGCTGCCCTTGTCGACCGCCAGGTCGACGTCGGTGAACACCTCCAGGGAGCCGTAGGACTTCGACAGCTCGCTCGCGGTGAGGGGCGTCTTGCCGCACGGCGCCGGAGCGGGGAACTTGATCCGCGCCACCTTGTCCGACCTGCGCTCGCCCTCGATGCCGGCCATCAGCTTCTCGGCACGCTTCAGCATCGACTGGGCGGCCTGGGCCTTGGTCGCCTTGGCCCGCATCTTGTTGGCCTGGTCGGTCAGCGTCTTGGCCTTGGTCTCGGCGTTGACGCGCTCACGCTTGCGGCGCTTCTCGTCGGTCTCCCGCTGGGCCAGGTAGGACTTCCAGCCGATGTTGTAGATGTCGATGACGGCCCGGTTGGCGTCCAGGTGCAGCACCCGGTTCACGCACGCCTCCAGCAGCCCGACGTCGTGGGAGATCACCACCAGTCCGCCCTTGTGGTTGCGCAGGAAGTCACGCAGCCACACGATCGAGTCGGCGTCGAGGTGGTTGGTGGGTTCGTCGAGGAGCAGGGTCTCCGCACCGGAGAACAGGATCCGGGCGAGCTCGACCCGGCGCCGCTGCCCACCGGAGAGGGTGCGCAGGGGCTGGTCCATCAGCCGGTCGGCGATGCCGATCGAGGAGGCGATCTGTGCGGCCTCGGCCTCGGCCGAGTAGCCGCCGGCCGCGTGCAGGGCGGCGTCGGCCTTCTCATAGCTCTTCATCGCCCGGTCGCGCACGTTCGGGTCGTCGCTGCCCATCCCGGTCTCGGCCTCACGGAGGCGGCGTACGACGGTGTCGAGGCCGCGAGCGGAGAGGATCCGGTCGCGCGAGAGCACCTCGGGGTCGCCCGTGCGGGGGTCCTGGGGCAGGTAGCCGACGTCGCCGGAGGAGGTCACGTCGCCGCTTGCCGGCAGCGCCTCACCGGCGAGGATCTTGGTCAGGGTGGTCTTGCCGGCGCCGTTGCGCCCGACGAGCCCGATGCGGTCGCCGGCGGCGATTCTGAAGGACACGTCGTCCATCAGCAGGCGCGCGCCAGCACGCACCTCGAGCTTGGAAACAGTGATCACGACAGGCTTTCGAAAGAGAGTGTCGGCATCGCCTCATGGGGCGGGCCCGGCGGGGTACGTCATGGACCCGCGGTGGTTAGTCTACGAGCCCATCGTGGGTGAGAGGACCAAGGCGCATGCGCTTCAACCCGAAGGCCCGGATCGACCAGAGCCAGATCGAGACCCGAAGCGGGGGTCGCGGAGGCGGTGGCGGCGGCATGAGACTGCCCGTCCCCAGCGGTGGCGGCGGCAAGATCGGCCTGGGCACGCTCGTGCTCGTGCTCCTCGTCTTCGCCTTCAACCAGTTCGTCGGCGGCGGCGGAGGCAGCGGCACGGGTGACCAGGTGACGGCGAACACCTGCTCCAGTGGCGCGGACGCCAACAAGTCGGAGGACTGCGCCATCGACCTGTTCACCACCTCCGTCCAGGACTTCTGGACCCGGACCTACCCGGGGCAGGCCAACGGGGACTACGAGGTGATCAAGACGATCCGCTTCCAGGGCTCGACCGCCTCGGAGTGCGGTCAGGCGAGCTCCGAGATGGGGCCGTTCTACTGCCCCAACGACAGGCGGGTCTACCTGGACACCACCTTCTTCGACGACATGCTCCGAAGTCAGCTCGGAGCCAAGGGCGGGACCTTCGCGATCGGCTACGTGATCGCCCACGAGTACGGCCACCACGTGCAGGACCAGCTCGGCGTCCTCGGCCAGATCCGCACCCAGAAGGGTCCGAAGAGCGACGCCGTGCGCGTCGAGCTGATGGCCGACTGCCTGGCCGGGGTGTGGGCCAAGGGAGCGCAGGAGACCAAGGACGCCGACGGCCGGGCGATCATCGAGGGCCTCACCCAGCAGGACGTCGAGCTGGCCGTCGACGCGGCGCAGGCCGTGGGCGACGACCGCATCCAGAAGCGCACCTCGGGCCAGGTGAACACCGACACCTTCACCCACGGTTCGGCGGCGCAGCGGGTGCGCTGGTTCGACCGGGGGATGAAGCAGGGAACGATCAAGGGCTGCGACACCTTCGCCACCGACGACCTCTAGACCGGAACAGCGCGTCGTGACTGTCCAGTAGCGCACCGAGGCCCACAGGGAGGCCCCTGCTCTGGTAGACATGTCCGCATCCTGGCCCGTCTTCCCGGAGGTCACTCGTGTCCAGCTCCGCCATGTCCCTGCCCGTGCACCAGCGTCGTCCGCTCGTCCTGGCCGACCTCGTGCCCGGCGCCCGTACGCGCGACGTGCTCCTCGTCGTCGGCGGCGCCGCCCTGACCGGCCTCTTCGCCCAGATCGCCATCCCGGTGGCCGGTTCGCCGGTGCCGGTGACCGGCCAGACCTTTGCGGCCCTGACCGTGGGCGCCGCCCTCGGTTGGCAGCGTGGCGCGGCCTCGTTGGCTCTCTACATGGTCGCCGGCATGGCCGGGATGCCGTGGTACGCCGACGGTGGCTCGGGCTTCAACTTCCCGTCCTTCGGCTACGTCATCGGCTTCGTGGTCGCGGCCGGTCTCGTCGGCGCCCTGGCCAGCCGTGGGGGCGACCGGTCGCCGCTGCCCACCATCCTCACCATGGTGCTCGGCAACGCGGTGGTCTACGTCTTCGGCCTGACCTACCTGATGTTCGACCTCAACATCGGCCTCGGCACCGCCTGGGACATCGGCATGAAGAACTACCTGCTGGGCGACGGGCTCAAGATCCTGCTCGCCGCCGGCTGCCTGCCCGCCATCTGGCGCGGCGTGGACGCCTTCAAGAAGGGCTGAGCGCGGTCCTCATCGAGTAGTCCTTGGCCGGGCCGGTGGCGTCCCACTCCACGGTCCACCCGCTCGGCGTACCACCCACCAGGCCGCTGTAGGTGTCGGGTGCACAAGGATGTACGACGCGCTCCTCCGGACGCCACGGGTGGAAGTCGCGCTCGTCCTCGAAGCGGACCCACCAACCGGCGGTCTCCTCGTCGCGGACGAGCCACAGGTTCCTGGTGACGGTCATGTCACCACCCGCCCGGTGCCAGCGCCCCTGCTCGTCCCACCGGATCCGCCCGGGCGAGACCTCGCTGAGCCTCAGCGTGCCCTCGACCCGGCTCCGCTCACCGGTGAGCCGGTCCTCGACGACCCGCGAGAGCCGCCACACGCCCAGCAGGTTCCTCGGATCGCTCAACGGGCCACCGCTCATGTGGTGCAGCCTAGGCAACCCCGAAGCCGCGGCCTCAACCGATGTCGCGCGTCCGGTAGCGCCACCAGGAAGCC
The DNA here is from genome assembly GCA_046595715.1 of Marmoricola sp. Lineage (GTDB taxonomy): Bacteria > Actinomycetota > Actinomycetes > Propionibacteriales > Nocardioidaceae > Marmoricola. The sequence continues at coordinate 473 of JBKJON010000552.1, read as the reverse complement.
GCCAGCAACGCTGCCGCCAGACAAGCCAGCGCCAGCGACGGCGCCAGGGCGAAGGGCTCGGTCGGCATCCTCGGCACGTGGACGTAGGGCGACACGTCGATCACCCACCCGGGGAGCCGGAGAAGCTCACCGAGCTGGCCCACGGTCAGGAAGCCGACGAGGAACACCCAGCCGAGCACGGCCCACCGGCTCCTGAGGGTGTACGCCGCCACGGCGACCGCCGTCACCAGCCACACCGCGGGTGCCTGGACGAGCGCCGCAGGGATGATCCGGCCGAAGGTGCCCCCCAGGGCGCCGGCCGCCGTGCCGTAGCCGATCGTGACCGCCAGGCCGGTGACCAGGAGCAGCCAGGTGGCCCCCACCAGCGCGACGAGCACGGTGGCCACCAGGGACCGGGAGCGCGAGGTGGCCGTGGCCAGCACCTGCTCGGTCCGGCCGTCGCGCTCGTCGGCCCCGCTGTGACCCACGACCGC
>JBKJON010000522.1:0-7756 GCA_046595715.1 Marmoricola sp. | reverse complement strand
CTCGTTGCTGAACGCGAGGTCGAAGTCGGCGTCGAGACCGTGTCGCAGGATGTGGGCCGACAGGTCCTCCTGGCCCGCGAGCCTCATCCTGGGCAGGCCGAACTCGCGCTCCTCGTTGTAGAAGTTGGCGTCGTAGAACGGCGCCTTCCCGACGAGGAACTGCGGCATGTTGTCGAGCCACAGCTGGTGGAAGTGGTCGCTGCCCACCATCACGAGCACGTCCGGCTTGGCCCGGGTCAACGTCTCGCGGAAGGCCTCGATCTTGGAGACCCACTCGTCCGCGAACGGCGGCCGGTCGGCGCCGGTGGCGGTGCTGGCGCGGTAGTAGAACGGGTGATGGGTCGAGGCGATCACCGCGACGACGGTTGCCATGGGCGCTCCTGGGGTGAGGGTCGGTGAGAGGTCAGGCGTCGGGGTCGACGTACGCCGCGTTGCGGTCGACGGTCAGGTAGATGTCGTTCGCGATCGGGCGTCGGCGCTCCTCGGCGAGCTGCCCGAGGAGGCCCGCGGCCCGGGCGAGGAGGGCGAAGCCGCGCAGCATCTCGACCGGCAGACCGAGGTCGGCCAGGGCCGCGCCACCGACGCCGGCACCGTTGAGCGGGAGCCGACGCCCGAGGACCTGCTCGTGGGTGCGTCCGATCGCCTCGAAGAGCCGCAGGTGGGGTCCGCGCAGGCCCTCCTCCTCGGCGACCGCGATCAGCACGGGGGTCCGTGGGTCACCCTGCTTGTGCACCGGGTGGCCGAGTCCGGGGACGAACTTCCCCTGCGCCCGGGTCTCGGTGACGGCCGCCAACGCGAGGGCGTCCCAACCGGCGTCGTCGGTAGGTGGGTCACCCTCGTGCCGGTCGAGCACGTCGTGCAGATAGCTCGCGCAGTCCTCGGTGACACCGAGGAACCGGGAGCCGCCGCCGAGCAGGCCCGAGGCCAGGGCTCCCTGCAACGAGTCGGGGGCGGAGAGGTAGGTCAGCCGGGCCGCGATGGCGGTCGGGGTGAAGCCGTGGTCGGCGAGCGAGACCAGCACCGTCTCGAAGACGCGGACCTCACCAGGGGTGGGTCGGCGCATGGCCACCAGCCAGAAGGCCAGCTCACCGAATCCGACCTGGCCCATCAGGTCGGCCGTGAGGTCCTGGCCGAGCAGCCCGATCGTGTCGGTGGTCGAGGTGCCCAGCGAGGTCGGGAAGTCGAGCTCGTCGACCTCGTGCGGGTCCGGTGGGGTGCTCATGCGGTCTCCTCGGGAGTGCTCAGCCAGGCGCGGATGTCGGCACCGTGCTCATCCAGCCGCGGCGGTGGCCGTCGGTAGTCGGGCGGGGTCTCGGAGAGCCGGATCGGGTTGCGTACCGACGGCACGCCGTCGGGATCTCCCTCGGCGCGCACGATCGGGTCGAGCCCGACCTCCTCGGCGAAGGCGACACCGCCGTCCACGGTGTTGATGGGACCGCACGGCACCCCGGCGTCGATGATGTCGCGGAACCACTCCATGGTGGTGCGGGTCCCCAGCCGCGCGAGGAGGAGCGGACGCAGCTCGTCACGGTTCGCGGTGCGGTCCTGGTTGCGCCTGAAGCGCGGATCGTCGGCCAGCTCGGGTACGCCGAGCACCTCGACGAGCTTGCGGAACTGGCCGTTGTTGCCCGCGGTGATGATCAGGTTCCCGTCGGAGCAGGCCATCGGCTCGTAGGGGAACAGGCTGGGGTGGCTGTTGCCCATCCGCATCGGGACCACGCCACCGGCGACGTAGGCGCTCGACTGGTTGACCAGGCCGGACAACGCGGACCCGAGCAGGCTCACCTCCACGTGCTGCCCACGGCCCGACTCCTGTCGCGCCTGCAGTGCGGCCAGCACCCCGATCGTCGCGTGCAGCCCGGCCATCACGTCGAAGACCGAGATGCCGGCGCGGAAGGGCTCGCCCTCGGGGTTCCCGGTGAGGCTCATCAGGCCCGAGATGGCTTGCACGATCAGGTCGTAGCCGGGCAGGGCCGCACCCTCGGGGGCGCTGCCGAAACCGCTGATGGAGGCATAGACGACCATCGGGTTGCCCGCCGCGACCGTGTCGTAGTCCAGGCCGAACCGGCTCAGCCCTCCGGGCCGGAAGTTCTCGACCATGATGTCCGCGCGACGGGCCAGCTCCTGGGCGGCCGCGAGGTCGTCGGGGTCCTTGAGGTCCAGGGCGACGGACCGCTTGTTGCGGTTCACGCCGAGGTAGTAGGTCGAGACCCCGTCGCGCACGGGGGGCTGCCAGGTGCGGGTGTCGTCGCCGGACGGTGACTCGACCTTCACGACCTCGGCGCCCAGGTCAGCCAGGAGCATCGTGGAGTAGGGGCCGGCCAGGATGCGGGAGAAGTCAGCGACCAGCAGCCCGGCCAGGGGTCCGCCCGACCCGGAGACGCGAGGATCGAGGTCCGAGGCTGGCATGGGGCTCCCTTGCTTGACGGACAGGCGTCCGTTGAATGGTCAGCCTGAACCCGGACCTCACCGCTTGTCAACGGCGCTTGATGAGGAGGTGCGAACCCTTGACATGTGAGGGCGGTCACGATCAGAGTGGGCGAACCGTCGTTGTCTGACCGTCATACGGACAGGCGTCCGCAACTGTCCAGCCCTGGAGGAACCATGTCCCACGCCGCTACCGAGGCCCCCGTTCCCGGACGCCCGGTGGTCTTCCGCAACGGGATCGTCCTGACGATGGACGACGCCCACACCGTGCTCCCGGACGCCGACGTGCTCGTGGTCGACGACCGCATCGCCGCGGTCGGACGGGCGCTCGAGGTCCCTGAGGGGACCCAGGAGATCGACGCGCGCGGCGGCATCGTGATGCCCGGGATGATCGACACCCACCGCCACATGTGGCAGACCGCGATGCGGGGCTACGGAGCCGACTGGACCCTGACGCAGTACTTCGTCTGGTACTACCTCGAGCACGGCAACAAGTTCCGCCCGGAGGACGTCTTCGCGGGCAACCAGCTCTCCGGGTGGGAGGCCCTGGAGGCGGGGGTCACCACCACCGTCGACTGGTCCCACGGCCTGCAGACCGTCGACCACGCCGATGCCGCGGTCGACGCGCTCGAGTCGGTGCCCGGCCGGTTCGTGCTGGCCTACGGCAACATCCAGGCCGCGCCCTGGGAGTGGACCGCCGATCCCGCCGTCCGGTCCTTCTTCGAGCGCCGCCGCGCGGGGGCCGACGACATGCTCGGCTTCCAGCTCGCCTTCGACGTGACGGGTGACCCGGCCTTTCCCGAGAAGGCCGCGTTCGAGGTGGCCCGCGAGCTCGGTCTGCCCGTCACCACCCACGCCGGCGTGTGGGGGGCCACCAACGACGACGGCATCCGGCTGATGCACGAGCACGGGTTCGCCACGCCCGACACCGTGTACGTGCACGCGGCCACCCTGAGCACCGACTCCTACCAGCGGATCGCCGCCAGCGGCGGGTCGATCTCGGTCTCCACCGAGTCGGAGCAGAGCGCCGGCCAGGGGTACCCCCCCACCTGGCAGGTACGCCGCCACGACATCGCGGTGTCGCTGTCGATGGACACCAGCGTCTGGTGGAGCAGCGACCTGTTCTCTGCCATGCGGACGACCCTCGGCGCCGACCGTTCGCGCGAGCACCTCGAGGCCCATGCGAACGGTGACACCGTCACCCACGTCCACCTCCGCGCCGAGCAGGTCGTCGACTGGGCCACTCGTGGTGGAGCCAGTGCCCTGGGTCGCGACGACATCGGGCGCCTCGAGCCCGGTCTCAAGGCCGACGTGGTGCTGATCAAGAACGACTCGTCACCGGTGTCGTTCCCGCTGCTCAACCCCTACGGCCACGTCGCCTTCCAGTCCCAGCGCGGCGACGTGCACACGGTGCTCGTCAACGGCCGCGTGGTGAAGTACGACGGGAAGCTGGTCGGTGTCGACCTCCCGGCGGTCCGGCACGCGGTCGAGGCGACGGTGGACCACCTGCGCACGTCCATGGGCGAGGAGGCGTGGGCCCAGGGGATGAACCCCGAGCTGCCGGCGGACGACGAGGTGCTCGACAACCCCTACCAGTACACCGACTACAAGTCGGAGTCCACGCACGGCGCCCGCGGCACCGTCTTCGGCGAGCCGATTTCGTAGGGTCGTCCTTGCGACCGCGGTCGCTCCCACGGAGGGCCGGTCCAGGCGCTCGTTCCACCGGTCAAGGAGACATCGCATGGCGGGAAGAGGCTCGGGGCCCGACTTCGTCGAGGCGCTCGCACGCGGCCTCGACATCCTGGCCGGTTTCGACCAGGCCCATCCGACGATGTCGTTGAGCGAGGTGGCGGCCACCGCCGGACTGGCTCGGCCGACCGCTCGCCGGCTGCTGCTCACCCTGAAGGAGATGGGCTACGTGCGCTCGGTCGACGGCGGTTTCCAGCTCACCCCCAAGGTCGTCGGCCTGGGCATGGCCTACGTCAGCTCGCTGGGCCTGTGGGACATCGCGCGCCCCCACCTCGAGTCGTTGGTACGCCGAACCGGTGAGTCGTCCTCGATGGCTCAGCTCGACGGCTCCGACATCGTCTACGTGGCCCGGGTCTCGGTGCCGAAGATCATCGCGCTGCGCGTCGACATCGGCACCCGCTTCCCGGCTGTGCAGACCTCGCAGGGCAAGGTGCTCCTGGCCGACCTGCCGGCCGAGGAGCTCGACGACACCCTGGCCGAGCCGAGCCGGGCCGGACTTCCGGCGTACATCGGGCGGACGCGCGACCAGCTGCTCGCCGAGCTGACCCAGGTGCGAGCTCGCGGCTGGGCCCTGGCCGACGAGGAGCTGGCCCCCGGCGTGCGATCGGTGGCCGTGCCGGTGCGTGACGGTGCCGGACGGGTCCGGGCCGCCATGAACGTCACCGTCCACGCGGCGGAGACCTCGACCGAGGTCCTGATGGAGCAGCACCTGCCGAAGCTGCTCCGCACCGCCGGGGACGTCAGCGCCGAGTGGGCGCTGTGGCAGTCCCGGCCGCACGCCGAGGTCGAGGCCGACTCCTCGACGGCCTGAGGCCGCGGCCCTTCAGACGGCCCTTCCGGCACAGGCTCGTGCGGGCTCAGGACCCTTGGGAGAGGCTGGGAGACATGACGACGACAACCCTCCCCGGTGGCACCTTCACCCTGGCCGACGGACTCACGGTCACTCGCACGGGCTACGGAGCGATGCAGCTGGCCGGCCCCGGTGTCTTCGGTCCACCCGCTGACCGCGACGCCGCGGTGGCGGTCCTCCGTGAGGTCATCGACCTCGGCGTCACGCACATCGACACGAGCGACTTCTACGGCCCTCACGTCACCAACGAGATCATCAAGGAGGCCCTGCACCCCTACCCCGAGTCGCTGACCCTCGTCACCAAGGTCGGGGCGAGGCGTGACGCCCAGGGCGGGTGGCCGCACGCACGGTCCCCGGAGGAGCTTCGTCAGGCGGTCCGCGAGAACCTCGACCACCTCGGTCTGGACGTGCTCGACGTGGTGAACATGCGGCTCGGCGGAATGGACGCCCCCCATCCCGGCTCCATCGCCGAGCCGTTCACGGCGTTGGCGGAGATGCAGCAGGAGGGACTGATCAAGCACCTCGGGCTCAGCACGGTGAACGCCGAGCAGGTCGCGGAGGCGCAGTCCATCGCGCCCGTCGTGTGCGTGCAGAACTTCTACAACCTCGCGCACCGCGTCGACGACGACCTGGTCGACTCCCTGGCCGACCAGGGGATCGCCTTCGTCCCCTACTTCCCGCTCGGCGGCTTCTCCCCACTGCAGTCCGACACGCTGTCCTCGGTCGCCACCCGGCTGGACGCGACCCCGATGGCCGTCGCTCTGGCGTGGCTCCTCCACCGTTCGCCGAACATCCTGCTCATCCCGGGGACCTCGTCGGTCGCCCACCTGCGCGAGAACGTGGCCGGGGCCGGCCTGGAGCTCTCCGCGGACGACCTGACCGAGCTGGACAGCATCGGGGCCTGACCTCGGGGTAGCGCAAGGGGTCAGGCGAACGCGGCCAGGACGCTCTCGCGGAACATCTCCCCGGAGGGCAGCAGCCGACGTCTCTCGGACCAGGCGAGCCCCACCTCCCGGTGAGCCCCGCTGTCGGTGAGCCGCACCAGTGACTCACCCTGCGAGCTCCGGGTGGCGGTCAGGTGCTCCATGGGGGGAACGACGGCGACCCCCAGACCCGCGCTGACGAACCCGCGGACGACCGAGAGGTCGTCACCCTCGAACGCGACCCGTGGGGTGAAACCCGCCGCTCCGCAGAGCTGGTCGGTCAGGGCCCTCAGGGCCCACGAGGCGTGGAGCATCACGAACGGGTCCTCGGCCACGTCCCCCAGTGACGTGGTCGCTGCTCCGGCCAGGGCGTGGTCCGCAGGGACCGCCAGAAGGAGGGGCTGGGTGAACAGGTGCTCCCAGTGCACCTCCGGGTTGCGCGGTCGGCGCGCGGTGAGCTCGAGGTCGACCCGGCCGCCGGCGACGCGGGAAGAGCCCAGGGCGTCGTCGGAGCGTTGGAGGCGAAACTGCACGCGCGGGTGCTCGCGACGGAACTCGCCGATCAGCTTCGGCACCAGCCAGGTGCCCAACGAGGGTTGGAAGGCCAGGGTCACGATCCCGGTCTCGGGATCGACGAGCTCGTTGACCGCGGCCAGCCCGTCGTCGAGCGCGTGCAGCGCGGCGTCCGCGTGGTGCTTGAACTCGTTGCCGGCCTGGGTCGGCCGCAGGATGCGGCCGGTCCGGTAGAGCAGGGGTGTGCCGACCTGCTCCTCCAGGCGGGCCAGGGCCCGCGACACCCCAGGCTGGCTGACCCGGTCGATCTCGGCCACCTCGGTGACGGTCGCACCGTCGACCACCTGCTGGAACCAGCGCAAGACCTCGGTCTCCATACCCATGACTCTAGTGCATGGTTTTGCGAACTTGGTGTCATTGGACGTATGGGTCACCGTGGTTGGACACTTGTCCCATGACCATTTCCACCCATTCCGAAAGTGCCAGCCGTTCGTTCCTCGCCACGCTCCGCGACGATCTGCGCCAGCAGCGCCAGGCGCGACGCGAGTACCGCACCCTCGTGCACGACCTCTCGTCCTACACCTCGCGCTCCGACATCGACGACCTGATGGCGATCGTGGACCGCGAGTCCGGCCCCGAGGCCGAGACCATTCGCGAGATCCTCAACCAGAACCGTCAGGCGCACCACCGCCGTCCGCTCGCCTCCTGACCCGAGCCCGGCGCCCACCCCTTGCCGCTCAGCCGAGGTTCAGCACCTTGACCGCCCGCTCGGCCATCTGCGACTCGCCGAGCGCGTGGGGGTGCACGATGACCGGGTCGGTCCCACCGACCACGGGCTCCGCCCAGCGCACGCCGATCGGCATCTGCGGGTAGCAGCCACCGCTGGTCGGCACGATCCACGGATAGCCCAGGATCCCGACCTGGGCCTGGGGGGCCTTGGCCCGCACGGCCTTAGCGCCTTCACCAATGAGGGGTAGGTCGTCTGCTTCACGGTCGTCTCGAACGACGAGCCGTACTTGTCCTTGCACGGGCTGCCCTGACCGAGGGTCGACAGCCCGGAGGCGCCGCACTGGGTGGCGATCCGCGACGCGATCACGTGCGGGTAGTCGCGGGTCGACCGCAGGCAGCCCGGGAACGCTCTCGGGTCGAGGGGGAGCACGCCCGAGGCGGCGCTGTAGGAGTCGCCGAGCGCGACGTAGCGTAGTGGGCGCGCCCGGAGGGGACGCGACACCGGCCACGCTTGCTGCCGCGGCCGCCGTGGTGCCGAGGACGATGGCTTGCAGACGACGGCGCA
>JBKJON010000465.1:0-3936 GCA_046595715.1 Marmoricola sp. | reverse complement strand
CGCCCGAGGCGAGCGCCATCTGCGTTGCATAGGAGCCGAGCCCGCCGCTGGCGCCCCAGATGAGCACGACGTCACCGAGCTTCATCCCGGCGCCGTTGCGCGAGACAAGCTGACGGTATGCCGTGCTGTTCACCAGCCCGGGTGAGGCAGCCTCCTCCCAGGTGAGGTGGGCGGCCTTGGGCATCAGCTGGTTGGCCTTGACCAGCGCGAGGTCGGCAAGCCCGCCGAAGTTGGTCTCGAAGCCCCAGATGCGCTGCTCGGGGTCAAGCATCGTGTCGTTGTGTCCGTCGGCGTTCTCGAGCTCGACGGAGAGGCAGTGTGCCACGACCTCGTCACCGGGCTTCCAGGCGTTGACCCCGGGACCGGTCCGCAGGATGACGCCGCAGAGGTCGGAGCCGACCACGTGGTAGGGCAGGTCGTGGCGCTTGGAAAGCGGCGACATCCTGCCGTAGCGCTCGAGGAACCCGAAGGTGGACATCGGCTCGAAGATCGAGGTCCACACGGTGTTGTAGTTGATGGCGCTGGCCATCACCGCGACCAGTGCCTCGCCCGGTCCGAGCTCGGGCAGGGCGACGTCACCGATGTGCAGCGACTTGCGGGGGTCCTTGTCCTTGCTGTCGAGGTCCTCGAACATGTCGACCTCGTCCTTGCGGACGGTCGCGGCCCGGTAGAACTCCGGGAGCTCGAGGCTGGCGTACTCCTCACTGGTGGTGTCACCGGCGAGGATGGCATCGAGGATCTGCTGCACGTGGGCTCTCCTTGGTCGGGGACTGGTTGCGATGAAGGTACCGACGAGTAGCCTTTTGTGCAGCACGGTGTGACGTACCTAGCACCATGTCAGCGGTGAGATCCAGCCGTCGAGGCGCACCTCACCGGTCCAGGAGGGCACGCACCCAGCGGAGGTCAGGGCAGCCGCGAGAACCAGCGGAGCGACAGAGCGGCCGCCGCCATGCCGAGGAGCAGGGCCAGGCCGGCGAGGTACTGGGTGATCTCCCTGGTCTCGGTGCGGAGACCGATCGCGGACCGGATGGTGTCGTAGACGTCGTCGAGCTCGGCACTGGTCTGGGCCGTGTAAGCGCGCCCGTCGGTGTCGCGGGCCAGGGTGGCGAGTGTCTCCTCGTCCACCGGGACCGGGACGACCTGGCCCTCCAGCTCGACGGTGCCCGCCGGGGTGCCGTAGGCGATCGTGGAGACGGGTACGCCGGCCGCCCGGGCGGCGGCGGCGGCCTCCTGGGGGGTGCGACCGGTGGTGTTGGTGCCGTCGGAGAGGAGTACGACGGTGGCCGGCACCTTCTTCTCGCCGAGCTGGGCCGCCGTCGAGGTGATCTCGTCCAGGGAGGTGAACACGCCTTCCCCGATGGCGGTGCGACTGGACAGCGTGAGCCCCTCCAGCGCCGCCTTGACCTGCTCGCGGTCCGTGCTGGGCGCCGCCCGCACGGCCGCGCTGCCGGAGAAGGTGACCAGGCCGGTGTTGAAGCCCTCTGGCAGGCCGTCGACGAACCGGCTGGCAGCGGCGGCCGCGGCCTCCAGGCGGGTCGGCGAGACGTCGGTGGCCCGCATCGAGATGGAGACGTCGATCGCAACGATCACGGTGGCGCTCTTGCGGGGCACGCGGACCTCGGCCTCGGGACGGGCCACGGCCACGGCCAGGGCGGCAAAGGCCACCAGCAGCAGGACCGCGGGCACGTGCCGGCGCCATCCCGGGCGCCGGGGCGCGAGCCGCTCGAGCATCGGGAGCGAGGCGAAGGTGACGGCGTAGTGGCTGCGCCGGCGCTGCTGGAGCACGTAGGCCACCGCGAGCAGGGCCACCGGGACGAGCAGCAGGAGCCACCAGGGGGACAGGAAGCTCATCGCGGGCTCCGCCGCCGGGGCCGGGCCGAGCTCCGCAGGCGCACGAAGCGGGCGAGGTCCCCGACCCAGTCGCGGTCGGTGCGGAGCACGACGTGCCCGGCGCCCGCGGCTCGCACCGCCTCGGCGACGGCCGTGCGGTGCCCGGCCGCCAGCGCGGCGTACTCCTCGCGCAGGCCGGGCAGAGAGGTCCAGATCTCGCGTCGACGGCCGGTCTCGGGGTCGCTGAGGACCACCGGTCCGACGTCGGGCAGGTCCAGCTCGCGTGGGTCCAGGATCTCCACGACCACCACGTCGTGCCGGGCGCTGAGCCGGCGCAGCGCCTGCTCCCAGGCGAAGGGACGCTCCGCGGTGCCGTCGGGCTCCACGAAGTCGCTGACGACGACCCGGATGCCCGGGCGCCGGTGGCGCTGGTGCAGGGCGAGCAGGGCACGCGCCAGCGAGGTCTGCTCGGGCTGACGCGGGGAGGAGGACTCGCGCCCGGCCGCCAGGGCCCGATAGGCGGCGCGGCGCGGGGGCTCCGCGGGGGACCAGTGCAGCCCGTCGCCGCGCAGGTGCAGCACGCCCATCCGGTTGCCGGGGCCGTCGCTGAGCAATCCGACGGCCCCGGTCACCCAGGTCGCGATCTCACCCTTCTCGACCTCGACGGTGCCGAAGTCCATGCTCGCGGTCTCGTCGACCAGCACCCAGGTCTCCAGCTCGTGCTCGGCCCGGGTGCGCCACACGTGCGGCTCCGCGCTGCGGGCCGTGACGTTCCAGTCGATCCGGCGGACGTCGTCCTCGCCCGGGCGGTAGGGGACCACCTCCTCGGGATCGCTGCCCGGCCCGAGGCCCAGGCCGGCGTGTCCCCCGTTGAGCACCCCGGTCAGGCGCCTGTGGACGGTCAGCTCCAGGGTCGCGAACGCCTGCCGGGACTCTGCGAGCGTCCTCACGCGGCGCCGCCCCGCTGCTGCTCCGGGGTGACGTGCGAGGCGATCTTGGGTGCAGGGACGACCGAGAGGAGGTGCTCCACGATCTGGCGCGGGTTCACCCCGTCGGCGAGCGCGTCGAAGGTGAGCACGAGACGGTGGGAGATGACGTCGGCGGCCAGGTCGGAGACGTCGTGCGGCAGCACGAAGTCGCGTCCCCTGATCAGGGCGAGCGCCCGGGCCGAGGCGACCAGGCCGAGGGTCGCCCGGGGCGAGACGCCGAACTCGACGTGTCCCGCGATCTCCCCGACCCCGTAACGGGCGGGCTCGCGGGTGGCCATCACCAGCGCCACGACGTACTGCGCCACCGCGTGATGGACGAAGACCTGGTCGGCTGCCCTCTGCAGAGCCAGCACCTGGTCGATGCTGAGCAGCTCACGGGAGGTGGGCGGGGCGACACTCATCCGCTGCAGGATGGCCAGCTCGTCCTCTGAGCCGGGATAGGCGACGTCCACCTTCATCAGGAAGCGGTCGCGCTGGGCCTCGGGGAGCGCGTAGACGCCCTCGGACTCGATCGGGTTCTGGGTGGCCAGCACCAGGAACGGCTCAGGCAGCGGGTAGGTCCGGCCGCCCACGCTCACCTGCCGCTCGGCCATCGCCTCGAGCAGCGCCGACTGCACCTTGGCCGGCGCCCGGTTGATCTCGTCGGCCAGCACGAGATTGGCGAAGACCGGACCCAGCTCGGTGTCGAAGCTCTCGGTCGAGGGACGCCACATCCGGGTGCCGACGATGTCGCCCGGCATCAGGTCAGGTGTGAACTGGAGCCGGTGGAAGCTGCCGCCGATCACCTCCGCGAGCGTGCGGACCGCGAGGGTCTTCGCCACACCGGGCACGCCCTCCAGGAGCAGGTGCCCACGGGCCAACAGCCCGACCAGCATCCGCTCGATCATCCGGTCCTGGCCGACGAGCACCCGCTTGATCTCGAACTGGGTGCGCTCCAGGAGTGCCGCCACCTCGGCGGTCCCGGGGGTCGTGGGGTGGTCCTGCTCGTCGGGCATGGGTAGTCCTCGTCCTCGTCGTGGACCCCAGCCCACCACGCGGCTCAAAAAGTGACGAGGGACGCGACCGACTGGTGGTCCGGCGTCAGTGCCCGGCGTCGGCGGCGGGCTCGGCGAGCTCG
>JBKJON010000033.1:0-6745 GCA_046595715.1 Marmoricola sp. | reverse complement strand
GCCCAGTACGGGCTCCTCGTCCCGGGGATTCCTGACCTTCCCTGGGGGGAGGGAGGTCAGGACACGGTTGCCGCTGCATGGAGCGCGGTAGCTGTGTCCTGACCTCCCTCCCCCCAGGGAAGGTCAGGAATCCCCGGGACGAGGAGCCCGTACTGGGCATACGGGCTCCTCGTCCGCTTTACGACTCGCTCGTCCGGGGCCCATCTCGGGCGCTCCGGACGAGCGCGGGTCCTCTGGGCCTCGCCGAGGACCTCAGAGCCGGAGCAGGGCCGCCGTCAGGGCCGCGACGAAGACCACCACGATGAACGGCGCCCGCAGCAGCAGGGCCACCAGGGCAGCGCCCAGGCCCGCAAGCCGCGCGTCGACGCCCAGCTCGGGTCCGTCCGGGCCCCGGCCGACGAACACCTGCACCGCCACGAGCGCCGCGAGGAGTACGACGGGCAGCAGGTCTGCCGTGCGCCGCAGGACGGGGCGCTCGAGCACCCTCTCGGGCACGGACAGGCCGGCCAGCTTGAGCAGGTAGCAGCCGAGCGCACACCCCAGCACGGCGAGCCAGATCACGACGGCCCCGGTGACGCTTCGCGACCGAGCAGGCCCAGTCCGAGGGCCACCACCCCGGCCGCGAGGACCGGCACCCCGGCCGGGCTGACCGGCACCAGGGAGAGCGCCAGGGCCGCTCCCAGCAGCGCCGCGACGCGGTTGCGCATCGCGTTCAGCCGAGGCCAGAGCAGCCCCAGGAAGGCACCGCCGACGGCAGCGTCCAAGCCGTAGGTGCGGGGGTCGCCGAGGGAGTCGCCGGCGATCGCCCCGAGCAGCGTCGAGAGGTTCCACAGGGCGAAGACGGCGAGCCCGGTGGAGAGGAAACCGACGCGGGCGTGGGCGCTCGTGGTGCGGGTGATCGTCATCGCGGTGGACTCGTCGATCACGAGGTGAGCAGCGGCGGCGCGCCTGGCGCCGGTCCAGCCGACCATCGGCGCCACCTTGAGGCCGTAGAGCGTGTTGCGGGTGCCGAGCAGCAGTCCGGACATGGCGCCCAAGAAGGGGTTGCCCCCCGCCGCCACCACCCCGACCAGGGCGAACTGCGAGGCCCCGGTGAAGACCAGCAACGACAGGGCGCAGCTCTGCCACACGTCGAGACCGGCGGAGACCGAGATGGCCCCGAAGGAGATGCCGTAGGCACCGGTGGCCACTCCGACGGCGATGCTGTCACGGACGATGGCGCGTCTCTCGCGGTCGAGCTCTCGGAACCAGCGCCACACGGGATCAGCTCGGGTCGACGAGCGAGGTGTGCAACCGGACCTGCTTGACGGTCGTGGTGCCGTCCCCGAGGAGGTCGAGGGTGCGGTGGGCCCCGTCGGGACCCCAGCCGCCGCTGGTGAGGAAGGCGCGGGTCTGGTCGTCACCCGCCGGTAGCCACGTCACCGCACGGTCGAACCGATCCGCGAGGAGCGTGTCGGCCCCCGCCTGGAGCAGCCGGGAACCGTGGCCGACGCCGCGCTTGTGCGGGTCGACGGTGAGGTCGGCCAGCTCACCGGTGGCGATCGGGTCGCAGTCGGGGTCGGTGGCCGGGCCGGACACCAGGAACCCGGTCACCAGGTTGCGCTCGAGGGCGACCACCACCCGGTTGCGGGCGTCGGCCGGTCGGGCGAAGGCCAGCCGCCAACCCTCGGCGATCTGCTCCTCGTCGAGGGTCTCGAGCACGGCGGCGGGCAGCAGGCCGGCGTACGAGGCTCGCCAGGCCCGGACCTGCACGGCAGCGATCGCGGGCGCGTCCTCGGACCAGGCGATGCGGGCGGAGACGTCGGCACTGACCATGGGGCCATCCAACCATCGCCTGTCAGGTGAGCTGGGTGTCGCCCACCGGTGGGGACTGCACGCCCATGTTCTCCAGCCTCGCCTCGGTGCCGGTCAGCACCAGGGCGCCGACGATGCTCAGCACGAAGCCGACGACGGCCGTGGGCCACCAACCCTCCCGGACGCCGTCTCCGAACACCGTGAGCCCGACGACCGCCGGGACCAAGGTCTCGAACAGCACCAGGGGAGCAGTGGCCGCGGTGACCGAAGCCCGCTGGAGGGCGAGCGAGTAGAGCCAGAAGCCGAGGACGCCGTAGAGAGTGATCGTGATCGCAGGTGCGATCGTCTCGATGTTCCAGGCCGGGGCGACCAGGGACCGGGTGGCGATGGGGGAGCCGCCGTAGGCGACGCCTCCGAGGAGGCCGAGGAGCGCGCCCCCGCGTGCTCCGTGCAGCCGAGAGGCACCGAGGCCGAGGGCGAGGGTGAGTCCGAAGCCGACGTAGAGCGCGAGCGTCCGGTCGCTGGTGAAGACGTGGTCGCCGACCGACCCGGCGGCCACCACCAGCAGGGCGAGCCCCACGACCATGGAAGCGATGGCACACCAGTGTCGCCACGCCAGCGGCTCCCCGACGACCGTGGCCGCGATCAGTGCCGTGACCACGATCGAGGCGGCGATCCCGACCTGCGCCACGTAGAGGGGGACGTGGGCGATGGCGACAAGGTGCAGGCCCCAGCCGAACATGTAGATGACGGCCACCACCACCATCAGCCAGGAGATCAGTCCGCTGCGACGGGCCGCGGTCGCCTGGACCACGGCGGCCACGCCGAAGAACACGGCGGCCAGCAGCGCCGCCCCGAGACCGATCACCATGGCGTCAAGCGTCGCACGTATACCTTTGTCCCCATGCAGGCGTACCTCGACCTCGTCCAGCGCATCCTCGACGAGGGTGTCGAGAAGTCCGACCGCACCGGCACCGGGACCCGTAGCGTCTTCGGCCACCAGATGCGCTTCGACCTCTCCGCCGGATTCCCCCTGGTGACGACCAAGAAGGTCCACACGCGGTCGATCTTCGGAGAGCTGCTGTGGTTCCTGCGGGGCGACACCAACCTCAAGTGGCTGCGGGACCGAGGCATCTCCATCTGGGACGAGTGGGCCGACGAGAACGGCGACCTCGGTCCGATCTACGGCTACCAGTGGCGCTCCTGGCCAGCCCCGGACGGCCGACACGTCGACCAGCTGGCCCAGGTCGTCGAGCAGATCCGCACCGACCCCGACTCCCGCCGCCACATCGTCTCGGCCTGGAACGTCGCCGACATCCCCGACATGGCGCTCGCGCCGTGCCACACGATGTTCCAGTTCTACGTCGCCCCGTCCGAGCGTGGCGGGCGGCTCAGCTGCCAGCTCTACCAGCGGTCGGCCGACGTGTTCCTCGGCGTGCCGTTCAACATCGCGTCGTACGCCCTGCTGACGCACATGGTGGCCCAGGTGGTCGGGCTCGAGGTGGGCGACTTCGTGCACACCCTCGGCGACGCGCATCTCTACCTCAACCATCTCGAGCAGGCCGAGCTGCAGCTGACACGCGAACCACGGCCGCTGCCGTCCCTGCACCTCGACCCCTCGGTCACCGCGCTCGACGGCTTCGACCTCGAGCACATCAGGATCGAGGGCTACGATCCCCACCCCGGCATCAAGGCGCCGATCTCCGTATGACGACGAGAATCGTGATGGTCGCCGCGCGTGCGGCCAACGGCGTCATCGGCCAGGGCGGCGGCATCCCCTGGAAGATCCCGGCCGACTTCGCCCACTTCAAGCGGGTCACCGTCGGCCACCCCCTCGTCCTGGGACGTACGACGTTCGAGGGCATCGGCCAGCCGCTCCCGGGTCGGCAGAGCATCGTCGTGACACGTGACCCCGCCTGGTCCTACGAGGGTGTGCTGGTCGCCCGCACGGTCGAGGAGGCCGTCGAGATCGGCGCCGGTCTCGACGACCTCGTCAACATCGGTGGGGGAGCGCAGGTCTACCGGGACGCCATGGCCCTGGCCACCGACCAGATCCTCACCCAGGTGGCCCTGGAGCCCGAGGGGGACACCCACTATCCCGAGTTCGTCGAGCTGGAGTGGCACGAGGTGCGTCGGGAGAAGCACCTCGACCACGACCCGGCGTACGAGATCCGGTGGCTCGAGCGAGCCCTCTGAGGGCACCTAGGCCAGCGGGCGCCCTTCGGCGTCGGGGATCTTGCGCAGGAGCATCAGGATCAGGTCGATGAGGGCCCAGATGCCGCAGCCGCCGAACGTGATCAGCTTCAGGATGCCCAGGCCGGTGTAGCCGAGGTAGAACCGGTCCACGCCCAGGGAGCCGAGGAAGCCGGAGAGCAGCACGGTGACCAGCCACTCGCGCGAGGAGAACAGGCCCGGGAGCTGCTTGGCCTGGAACCAGCCGCCTCCGGACTGCTCGCGCACCTGGGCGTCCGACTTGAGCTGGCCGGCGAGGGCCATCTGCTGGAGCTGCTCGATGCCGTAGGGGCCGTACTCCTGCCCGAGGTGGGCCAGCATGAAGGCGGCGCCACCCGGCGCCGGGACCGGTGCGTACTGCTGGGGCTGCCCGTACTGCTGTCCGTACTGCTGTCCGTACTGCTGCCCGTACTGCTGCTCGTACGGCTGGCCGTACTGCTGCCCGTCGGAGGAGTCGTCCTGGGGCTGCTCGGGGTCGGGCGGTTGCTGGCTGTCGCTCATGCCTAGGAATATAGGTCGAAGCGGTCGCCCGGTCCCTCTGCCCGCGCGGAGGTCACCTGATGGATAACCTAGGGGGCATGAGTCTGCCTGCTGCTCCGTTTGGCCGGGTGCTGACCGCGATGGTCACGCCGTTCACCGCCGACGGGAGCGTGGACCTCGACGGCGTCGCCCGGGTCGCGAGTCACCTCGCCGACTATGGGAACGACGGCCTCGTCGTGAGTGGCACGACAGGTGAGGCTCCCACGACCACGGTCGAGGAGGACGGCCAGATCCTGCGGGCCGTCGTGCAGGCCGTGGGTGACCGCTGCACCGTGCTCGCGGGTATCGGCACCAACGACACCCCGCACTCGATCGCGCTCGCCCGGCAGGCCGAGGCGGCCGGTGCGGACGGTGCGCTGCTGGTGACGCCGTACTACAGCAAGCCCACCCAGGCCGGTATCGCTGCGCACTTCGAGGCCATCGCGGCGGTGAGCGACCTGCGCATCATGCTCTACGACATCCCTGGCCGCACCGGCGTCACGATCGCCCCCGAGACGTTCGCCCGGGTCGCGGAGAACGAGAAGTTCGTGGCGGTCAAGGACGCGGTGGGTGACCTCTTCCGTGGTGCCCGGATCATGCAGGAGACCGGGCTGAGCTACTACAGCGGCGACGACGTGCTCAACCTGGGCTGGCTCACCCACGGCGCTGCCGGGTTGGTCTCCGTCGTCGGACACGTCGCCGGCGAGCAGTACGCCGACATGGTGGCTCGCGTGGACGCAGGCGACCTCGACGGGGCCCTGAAGGTCTACGTGGAGCTCATTCCGGTCGTCGATGCCATCATGGGACTGGCGCCGGGCGTGATGACCGCGAAAGCTGCCATGCAGCTCCTCGGCGTGCACGACAACCGCGCGGTCCGTCTACCACTCGTGGAGGCGGACGACACCTTGGTCGACGTCGTCCGCGCCGCCCTTACCGAAGCAGGTCTTCTCTCGTGAGCCATCCCCACCCCGAGCTGTCCGCGCCCCCGACCCTGCCCAGCGGAGGCCTGCGGGTCATCGCGCTCGGCGGGCTCGGCGAGGTCGGCCGCAACATGACCGTCTTCGAGTACGACGGACGACTTCTGATCGTCGACTGCGGGGTGCTGTTCCCCGAGGAGAACCACCCGGGCGTCGACCTGATCCTGCCGGACTTCGACGCGATCAGGGACCGGCTCGACTCCGTCGAGGCGCTGGTGCTGACCCACGGCCACGAGGACCACATCGGCGCGGTGCCGTACCTGCTGCGCGAGCGGTCCGACATCCCGTTGGTCGGGTCCCAGCTGACCCTGGCCCTGCTCGGGCCGAAGCTGCGCGAGCACCGGATCAAGGACGTCTCCCAGGACATCGTCGCCGAGGGTGACCGGATCAGCTTCGGTCCGTTCGACCTCGAGTTCATCGCGGTGAACCACTCGATCCCCGACGCCCTGGCCGTGGCCATCCGCACCCCGGCCGGGCTGGTGCTGCACACCGGCGACTTCAAGATGGACCAGCTCCCGCTCGACGGCCGGATCACCGACCTGCGCGCCTTCGGCCGGCTCGGGGAGGAGGGCGTCGACCTGTTCCTCACCGACTCGACCAACGCCGAGGTCCCGGGGTTCACGACCTCGGAGAAGAACATCGCCCCGGTCCTCGACCGGGTCTTCCACACCTCCAAGAAGCGCATCATCGTGGCCTGCTTCGCCTCCCACGTGCACCGCGTCCAGCAGGTGATGGACGCCGCCGCCGAGCACGGCCGCAAGGTCGCCTACGTCGGCCGCTCGATGGTGCGCAACATGGGCATCGCCCGCGACCTCGGCTACCTCGAGGTCCCGCCGGGGCTGCTGGTCGACCCCAAGGCGACCGCGGACATGCCGCCGGAGCAGGTGGTGCTGATCTCCACCGGGTCGCAGGGCGAGCCGCTCTCGGCGCTGAGCCGGATCGCCCAGCGCAACCACAACTTCGTGCACATCGAGGAGGGCGACACCGTCGTCCTGGCCTCCTCGCTGATCCCCGGCAACGAGAACGCCGTCTACCGGGTGATCAACGGACTCTCCCGCTGGGGCGCTCGGGTGGTGCACAAGGGCAACGCGATGGTGCACGTCAGCGGCCACGCGAGCGCCGGCGAGCTGCTCTACTGCTACAACATCGTCCAGCCGAGCAACGTGATGCCGATCCACGGCGAGATCCGGCACATGCTGGCCAACGCCGCACTGGCCCGGGCC
>JBKJON010000307.1:0-17439 GCA_046595715.1 Marmoricola sp. | reverse complement strand
GCCGGTGACGGCGACCACCCGGATGGTGCCTCGTCGGCGGATCCTCTGCAGGGACCATCGAGCCAGCGACTGCAACGCGGCGCGGGTGTCCTCGACGACCACGGTCGGGACCCCGGTGGGCCGACTGCCCAGCACCGCCGCCGCTCCGCCGTCGACGGCGGTGGCCGCGAACTCGTGGCCGTCGACGCGCTCCCCCTCGAAGGCGACGAAGAGGCCGTCGCGCTCGGGGCTGCGACTGTCGAGGAAGGCGGGGCCGTGGACAGAGATCGCGGGGTCACCGTCGACGAGACGACCTCCGGTCACGTCCGCGAGGTCCCCCAGGGTCATCGACATCACCTCGCCACCCCCCGGTCCGCCAGCGCCGCCCGCAGCTCGTCCCGGTCGTCGAACGGGTGCACGGTGCCTGCGATCTCCTGGCCGGTCTCGTGGCCCTTGCCGGCGATGACCACGGTGTCCCCCGGCCCGGCCATGGTGACGGCCATCCGGATGGCCCGCCGCCGGTCGCCCATCTCGTGCACCTCTGCCGGTGCGCCGTCCTCGATCCCGCCCAGGACCTCGGACCTGATCGTCGCCGGGTCCTCGGTGCGGGGGTTGTCGTCGGTCACCACGAGCACGTCGGCCAGCCGGGCACCGATCTCCCCCATCAGGGGTCGCTTGCCCTTGTCCCGGTCACCACCGGCGCCGATGACCAGCACCAACCGGCCGGTGGTCAGCGGACGGAGCGCGGCCAGGGCGGCGGCGACGGCGTCCGGCTTGTGCGCGTAGTCGACGATCGCGAGGAACTCCTGCCCGGCGTCGACCTGCTCGAGCCGACCTGGCACACCACCGCTGTGGGAGATGCCGTCCGCCACCAGCCGTGGGTCGAGGCCCGCCTCTGCGGCCAGGGCGATCGCGCACAGGGCGTTGGCGACGTTGAAGTCGCCGGTCAGGGGCACCCGGGCCGGGATCCGCTCGCCCTGAGGCGTC
This sequence comes from Marmoricola sp., assembly GCA_046595715.1. GTDB lineage: Bacteria > Actinomycetota > Actinomycetes > Propionibacteriales > Nocardioidaceae > Marmoricola. The sequence continues at coordinate 16,473 of JBKJON010000307.1, read as the reverse complement.
ACCACGGTGAAGTCCGAGCCGTCCCGCTCGAGCACCACGTCCTCGGCCCGCCAGTCGGCGTCGGCCCCGGTCGGGGAGAAGGTCGCCATCGGCACGGTCGCCTCGTCGAGGAGCCGGCGGCCGAAGGCGTCGTCGACGTTGGTGAGCCCACGGTGGGTGCGCTCGGGGGTGAACAGCGAGGCCTTGGCGGCGAAGTAGTCCTCCACGTCGGTGTGGAAGTCGAGATGGTCACGCCCGAGGTTGAGGAAGGCCGCGACGTCGAAGACGACACCTGCGACCCGACCCATCACGAGCGCGTGGCTGGAGACCTCCATCGCGCACGCGCTCACGCCCTGCTCCACCATCACCGCGAACAGTGCGTGCAGGTCCGGGGCCTCGGGCGTGGTCAGGGAGGTCTTGACGTCCCGGCCCCCGATGCGAGTGCCGACCGTGCCGATCACGGCCGCGGTCACCCCGGCGACGCTCAGTCCCCCCTCGAGCAGGCGGGTGGTCGTGGTCTTGCCCTGGGTGCCGGTGACCGCCATCAGGGACAGGGCGAGGGCGGGGTCGCCGTAGAGCCGGGCGGCGAGGGTGCCCAGCACCGAGCGCGGGTCCTCGAGCACGAGCAGCGCCGAGTCCGTCGTACCGACGATCCGCGCGCCCTCCTCGTCGGTGAGCACGGCGACCGCACCGGCGGCCACCGCCTCAGCGGCGTACGTCGCCCCATGGGCCCGGCTCCCGGGCAGAGCGGCGTAGAGGTCCCCGGGCCGGACGCGCCGGCTGCTCAGCGACAACCCCGTCACGGTGACGTCGCCGGGGTCCGCCCCGGGCCTGAGCTCGGCCCCTGTCCAGTCGGTCACCTGCGCGAGCGGGGTCCGTGGAGGGTCCGCAGGTCGGGTGAGGTTCAGCTCCGGCACGACCCGAGGCTATCCGTGGTTCCGGGGACGCCACCTGGTGGGAATGGTGGATCCCGGGGTGCCGGTCGGGGGGACGGCGTACTTCTGGAGCACGTAGCTCAGGATCTTGCGGAACACCGGACCGGCGGTGCCACCGCCGCTGGCGCCCTCGCCCGGCTTCTTGACCACGACGTAGACGGTGAAGCGGGGCTTGTCGGCCGGGGCGAACCCGGAGAAGGAGACCGCGAGGCCACCGTCGGCGTAGCACTTGCACTCGCCGCCGACCTCCTGGGCGGTGCCGGTCTTGCCCGCGACGCGGTAGCCCGCGATGCCGGCGCCGGGCGCCGTTCCGACGTCCTGGGTCGTGACCAGCTCCATCATCTCCGCGGTCTGGCGCGCGGCCTCGGCGCTGACGACCGTGCGGCGCGACGCCGTGTCGGTGCCGACGTCGTTGCCGGCCGAGGTGGTGGCTCGGCCCTCGACGAGGCTCGGGGTGACCAGCTGGCCGGCGTTGGCGACGGTGTTGATCGCGGCGGCCATCTGGAGCGCGTTGACCGAGACGCCCTGTCCGAACGCGATCTGGGCGCGCGTCAGCAGGGACCACCTGTCACGAGCGGGCAGCAGCCCGCGGGACTCGCCCGGGAAGCCGACGTCGGTCTTCTGGCCCAGACCGAACTTGTCGAGATAGTCCCAGAGCTGCTCGGGGGTGAACTCGCTGGCGGCCATGGCGGTGCCGATGTTGGAGGATCGGGCGATGACCCCGGCCATCGTCAGGTGGATGGTGCCGTGGTCGAACCAGTCACCGATCTTGCGGTCGAGCACCGGCAGCTCCGGCGGCACGGTGAACCGCGTCCGCGGCGTGACCTTGCCGGCGTTGATGAGCGACGCAGCGGTGAGCACCTTCTCCACCGAACCAGGCTCGTAGACGTCACTCAGACCGCGGCTGCCGAGGTCGGCCTTGTCGGCCTTGCCGGGCTTGTTGGCGTCGAAGGTCGGGTAGTCGGCCAGCGCCAGCACCTCGCCGGTGCGCGTGTCCATCACGACCGCGGTCCCCGCCTCGGCCTTGGACGCCTCGACCGCCGTGCGCAGGACCCGCTGGCTGTACCACTGGACGTCCCGGTCGATCGTCAGCTTCAGGTTCTTGCCGTTGACCGGCTTGACCTGGCTGTTGTCACCGAGCGGGATCCGGTTGCCGCCGCCGACCTCATAGCTCTCGGAACCGTCCTTGCCCGCCAGCAGCTTGTTGAAGCTCCGCTCGAGGCCACCGGAGAACTTCTCGGGGTTGTCGGAGAGGTAGCCGATCAGGTTGGCCCCGACGTCACCGGCCGGATAGGTGCGCAGCGGGTCGGAGCGGGTGTCGACGCCGACGAAGGAACGCTTCTTCAGCTCGTCCATCACGCTGGAGGCCAGGGTCGAGGGGATGCGACGGGCCACGTAGACGAAGCGCGTCCGGTCGTTCTTCTTGGCCAGCTTGGCGAGGACGTCGAAGTAGTCGAGGTCCAGTCGCTCGGAGAGGATCTTGGCGATCGCCTCGGCGTTGGGCGTGGTCCGGGTCGGGTCGGCCACGATCATCACCCCGGCCACCGACTCCGCCAGGGGTACGCCGTTGCGGTCCAGGATGCTGCCGCGCTTCGCGGGGAGCTGGATGTTGACCAGACCGGCCTCGGCCGCGCGGGTCGCGTAGGCCTTGGAGTCGATCCCCTGCAGCTGGAACAGCCGGGCGCCGAAGAGGGAGAGCAGCATCGCGATCACCAGCAGCCCGACCCGCAGCCGCATGTGGGTGGAACCACGCAGGCTGCCCGGTCGTCGGGCTGAACCGCGGGCGGAGCTCCTGGACTGGGGACGTGTCAACGCGTTGCTCCGGAGTCGGCCTGGGTGTTGGCCTTCTTCCTATCGCCTTGACGCGCGCGGTTGGTGGAGGCGCCGGGGGTGTCGGTGACCGAAGTCTTCGGCGGCTTGACGAAGATCGTCCTCGGCTTGACGGAGTCCGGCAGCTCGGCGGGCAGTGAGTTGATCCGCACCGCGTCACCGGAGGTCGCGGGCGTCGGGTTGCCCAGGACACGTCCGTCTCCGATCTGTATGAAGGCCGGCTGGGCCGGGGCCACCATGCCGAGGGCCTTGGCCGCGACCGCGAGGCGCTGGGGGTCCCGAAGCCGGTCGAGCTCCATGTCGAGGGACTGCTTCTTGGCGGTGAGCACGCTGACCTGGCCCTGCAGGTCCGTGGCCTCGAACGAGGCCTGCTGCATGTTGGTGTTGAACGTCAGCAGGCCGACGACACCGGCCGCCAGCATGGCCAGGACGACCACTGCGAACGGCGTACGCGCGGCCTGGGTGCGGCCGAGCTGGCGCCGCGAGGGGACGACGGTGAGGCGGGCCCGCTCGACGGCGGCCTCGGCGAAGCGCGGCACGCGGGTGCGTGCCCCGGCCCTGGCGGAGTTGAACAAGGTGCTCATGCGGCGGTGACCCCCGGATTGGTGTTGACACGTTCGATCGCACGCAGCCGGACGGAGGCGGCGCGCGGGTTCTGCTCGATCTCTGCTGCGGAGGCCTTGTCGGCCCCCCTGGTCAGGTTGCGGAGCGGCGGCTCGTGCCCGGCGGGCACGACGGGCAGGTCGTGGGGCACCCGTGAGGTCGTGCCGGCGGAGAAGGCCTGCTTGACGAGGCGGTCCTCGAGCGAGTGGTAGCTCATCACCACGACCCGCCCGCCGACACCGATCGAGGCGACGGCCGCAGGTATGGCGCGACGCAGAGCACCCAGCTCGTCGTTGACCTCGATGCGCAGCGCCTGGAAGGTGCGCTTCGCCGGGTGTCCGCCCGTACGCCGGGCCGGCGCGGGGATCGTGTCGCGCAGGAGGTCGACCAGCCGCGCGGAGTCGGTGAACGGCTCGGTCTCGCGGGCCTTGACGATGGCGCGCGCGATCTGGCGGGAGAACTTCTCCTCGCCGTAGCTGCGCAGGATGCGGGCGAGCTCGGCGGCCGGGTAGGTGTTCAGGACGTCAGCGGCCGTGAGGCCCTCACTGTCGTCCATCCGCATGTCGAGCGGGGCGTCCTCGGCGTAGGCGAACCCGCGCTCCCGGACGTCGAGCTGCATGGAGGAGACGCCGAGGTCGAAGAGGATGCCGTCGGCGGCCCCGATGCCGAGCTCGTCGAGGACGTCGGGGATCTCGTCGTACACCGCGTGCACCAGGGTGGTCCGACCCTCGAAGGGGGCGAGCCTGGCACCGGCCAGCTCGAGGGCGTGCGGGTCGCGGTCCACGCCGACCAGATGGGTTTCGGGGCACCGGTGGAGCACGGCCTCGGCGTGGCCGCCCAGACCGAGCGTGGAGTCCACGAAGACCGAGCCGGCGCGCTCGAGGGCAGGCGCCAACAAGGCAACGACCCGGTCGAGAAGGACCGGGACGTGGGTGGGAGTGGTCATGGTCGGAGCCCTAGCTCCCCAGCCGGACCAGCAGCAGGAGCAGGAGCGCGACCACGCAGGAGGTGGCCGCAGAGAAGACCATGACGGCGACCGAGTCGCGCACGTCGTGCCGGACCCGTCGTGCGGGTGTGATGGTGCTACCGCTCATCGGAGTCGACCCCTTGAGTTGCTGTGCGCTGACGTGCCATGCGTGGCGTTTCTTGCCGGGATCACAGGGCCAGGTTCTCCGTCCGCTCAGCTCCCGGTTGGAGGGAAGCGACCCATCTGACACCGGGGAAGGTGCGTCAGAGGAGTCTGGGAGGAGCGGACGCGAGCCTCGCCCTGTGATCACCGTTGTTGAGTTGTGGTCCTGCTGGCCGTTCGTGTAGCCGAGGTCTAGAAGCCGGGGAAGATCTCGTCCTGGAGGTTGGCGAAGGCCTGCTCCTGGTCGGTCGTGTAGGCGCTCCACGACTGGGGCTCCCACACCTCGATGCGGTCGTAGACCCCGATCACCACGGCGTCCCGGTCGAGTCCGGCGTACTGCCGCAGCTCGGGGGTGACGGTGACCCGGCCCTGCTTGTCGGGGACCTGCTCGGAGGCCAGCGCGAAGAGCATCCGGCCGTAGGCCCGCATGCGGGCGTCGGTCTGGGAGGCGTTCCTGAACTTCTCGGTGAAGTCGGCGAAGTCGGACCTGGTGCGGATGTCGAGGGCGCGTTCCTGGCCTCTGGTGATCACCAGGCCCTCCTTCATCTCGTCGCGGAACTTGGCCGGGAGGAAGAGACGGCCCTTGTCGTCGAGCTTCGGGGTGTAGGTGCCGGAGAACATGCGCTGCTCCCCTCGACCCCCAGAACCCCTTGGCTCCTCCACTTCGCACCACTTTACTCCACATCCCTCCACGGTCAACCACTTTTGGCTCACATCGCTCCCCTTTTCGACACGAAATGCCTCCCCCAGCCCCCGGCCCGCTCAGCGGCCCGGCCCACAGCAGGAACCGGATCGCACGTTCGGGTGTCCGCGCCCAGGTCCGGTGTGGTCCGATGGGCTTCACTTGACCTGGTGACAGCCCTGAACGCAGCCAGGGCCGACGTGGTGGGAGAAGTGGGGCCAGTGATGGGCGGACCAGAAGCGCGTGCCGGCAGCCGGTCGTCGAACGGTGCCGACGTGGACGAGGTGCGCGCGGTCGCGGAGCGGATCCAGGGCAACGTCGCGCGGGTCATCGAGGGCAAGCCGGAGATCGCCAGGTCGGCGCTCGTCGTGCTGCTCGCCGGTGGGCACCTGCTCATCGAGGACGTTCCCGGGGTCGGCAAGACCATGTTGAGCAAGGCCCTCGCCCGCTCGATCGACTGCACGGTCCGCCGGATCCAGTTCACCCCCGACCTGCTGCCCTCCGACGTCACCGGGGTCTCGGTGTTCAACCAGGACACCCGGCAGTTCGAGTTCCGGCCCGGCGGGATCTTCGCCAACATCGTGGTGGGCGACGAGATCAACCGGGCCAGCCCCAAGACGCAGGCCGCGATGCTCGAGTGCATGGAGGAGGCCCAGGTCACCGTCGACGGGACGACCTACTTCCTCGACTCCCCGTTCATGGTCATCGCCACCCAGAACCCCATCGAGATGGAGGGCACCTACGCCCTCCCCGAGGCGCAGCGCGACCGCTTCATGGTCAGGCTCTCCATGGGCTACCCGGTGGAGTCCGCCGAGATCGCCATGCTCTCGGCCCGTGACGGGGTCCGGCCGCTCGACGAGCTCGAGCCGGTCACCGACGCCGCCGAGGTGCGCAAGCTCGTCGAGATCACCGACAGCGTCTATGTCTCCCCCGTCGTCCAGCAGTACGCCGTCGCACTCATCACCGCGACCCGCCGCTCGCCCGACCTCCGGCTCGGCGCCTCGCCGCGAGCCACCCTGCAGCTCGTGCGGGCCTCCAAGGCGTGGGCCGCCATGCAGGGCCGTGAGTACGTCCTGCCCGACGACGTCCGCGACCTGGCGCCCGAGGTCCTGCCGCACCGGTTGCTGCCGACCATGGAAGCCACGATGAGCGGTCGGCGTACCACCGAGGTGGTGGCGCAGGTGCTTGCCCACGTCCCAGTCCCACCGCCCGGTCCTGCCCGGTTCTGACGGCGTCACCCACGAGCGGCAGAGAGTCGAGGTGATCGCGTGCGGAACCTGACCGTCCGGGGGCGGTGCTTCCTGGCTGCCGGGGTCGCGGCGGTTATCTGCGGGATCCAGATCGGTGAGCGCGACTTCGTGCGCATCGGTCTGCTCGCGGCTCTGGTGCCCCTGCTCACCTGGCTGGTGCTGCGAGGTACCGAGCGCGAGGTGTGGGTACGCCGCACGATGAGCAGCCTCCAGGTGGAGGCCGGCGAGGCGGCCCAGGTGGAGGTCCAGGTCGGCAACGCCGGTCGTCGGACGGGCCTGCTGCTCATGGAGAAGCAGGTGCCCCCAGCACTGGGCAAGGCGCAGCGCTTCGTGGTCGACCCGCTGGAGCATGGTGAGGTCACCACGCTGCGCTACCTGGCCCGCACCGAGCACCGGGGTCGCTACCCGCTGGGTCCGATGCACGTCCGCGTGGCCGACCCGATCGGGATGCTCGACCTCTGCCAGACGATTCCCTCGACCTCCACGGTCCTGGTCACACCACGCACCGAGACCCTGCCGCACATCCCGCTCACCGGCCGCTGGGCGGGGGCGGGAGACAACCGCACCCGCGACCTGCTCGGCGGCGGCAGCCCGGACGTGACGATCAGGGAGTACCGCCTCGGCGACGACCTCCGACGGATCCACTGGCCCACCAGCGCCCGGGTCAACGAGCTGATGGTGCGGCGCGAGGAGCAGCAGTGGCAGTCCCGCTGCACGCTGCTGATCGACAACCGGCGTGGCTCCCACCGTGGCTACGGCGTCGGCTCCTCGATGGAGACCGCGGTGCGCGCCGCTGCCTCCATCATGCGCAACCTGGTGGCGCTCGATTTCGAGGTCAGGCTGGTCAGTGCCACCGGGAGGTCGTCCTCACACGGCTGGCACCAGGGTGCCCGCGGGGTGACCCTGCCCGAGCAGATGGAGCGCCTCGCTCTGATGGGCATGACCCGCGAGACCCACCTCTCCACCGGCTGGGTCGACGAGACGCAGCACGGCGGCATGCTGCTCGCGGTCCTCGGTCACCTCGAGGAGGGTGACCGGAACTTCCTCGGCGGCCTGGCCAACGCCGGCGACTCGGCGTACGCCGTGGTGCTGGACGTCGCCGACTGGCAGCCGTCGGCCCAGATGGCCCCCCCGGCCACCGCATCGCTGCGCAGCAGCGGCTGGAAGGCGACCACGCTCGCGCGTGAGGGTTCGCTGGCGGCGTCCTGGCTGGAGCTGGCCCGATGACGACCGCAGCGACCCTCCCCATCCGGTCCGCGCCGGAACGCCGCCGCTGGCGCCCGGAACCACCTCTGCTCGGCCTGGCCGCCGGCTGCGTCGCGCTGTTCGCGTGGAGCGGGATGGTGGCCGGGCCGCTCGGCTTCCTGGTTCCCACGATGCTCGTCGGGGCGCTGATGGTCCTGGGCGGGAGCGGGCTGCGCGTGCTGGGGATGCCGTCGTACGCCGTGGCCCTGGCGCAGGTGCTGATCGCCGTGGTCTCGCTCAACGTGGTCTTCGCGGCCAAGGAGTCGCTGCTCGGCGTGATCCCGACGAGGGACTCCCTGCGGCAGGTCGCCTATGTCGTCAACAACGGCGCCGCCACCCTGAACGCCTACTCCGCGCCGGTCGAGGCCAACCCGACCCACACCCGGGCCATGCTGATGGCCTGCGGGCTCGCGGTGCTGCTGGCGATCGACGTGCTGGCCATGGGGCTACGACGACCGCCGCTGATCGCCCTGCCGCTTCTGGTCGCCCTCAGCGTCCCGGTGAGCATCCTGCGCGACGCGCTGGCCCTGCCGGTCTTCGTCGGGACCGCTCTGCTGTTCCTGCGACTGCTGGCGACCGAGCACCTCGACATGTTCGGCAGCTGGGGGACGCGCACGTCCAGCAGTGGTTCGCGCGTCTCCACCGGACGACTCTCCGGGACGTTGTGGATCGTCTCGGTGGTGTCGGTGGTGTCCGCGCTGCTGGTCGCTCCCCTCGTCCCTGTCGCCGACCTGCTCCGCGACGGTGGTGGCGCGGGCGGCGAGGGGGCTTCGGGCGGTCGCTTCCAGCTCACGGCGGTCAACCCGCTGATCAAGCTGCGGCGAGACCTGGTGGAGAAGACCCATACCCCGCTGGTGTACGCCGAGACCCGGGCGCAGAAGACCGGCTACCTCCGTACGACCGTGCTCGACGACTTCAACAGCGAGGACTGGCGACCCTCGCCACGCGACCTGCCCTCCGAGAACGACGCCGACGGCGTCTTCCCCAACCCCCCGGGGCTCTCGGTCGGCGTGGGCGGAGCCGAGGACACGTGGGACTTCCGACTCGCTCCCGACTTCGCGACCACGTGGCTGCCGCTGCCCTACCCGATCCGCGAGCTCAACGTGCCCGGGAGCTGGCGCTTCGACTCCAGGACGCTGGACGTCGCCTTCGTCGGGGGAACCTCCCCCCGACAGCTGTCCTACACCGCGACATCGTTCACCCCGGCGATCACCGCGACGCTGCTGCAGTCACCGATCAAGGCGCCGACCCAGCTGCGCTCCTCCATGACGAAGGTCCCCGACAACCTTCCCGACGTCATCGGCCAGCGGGCCGAGGAGGTCACCCGCGGCGCGAAGACGAACTACGACAAGGCCGTCGCGCTCCAGGACTGGTTCCGCCAGGACGGCGGCTTCCGCTACTCCCTCGAGCAGCGCAGCGGGTCTGGCATGGACCTGCTCGCCGCCTTCGTCACCGACGACCGGGTCGGCTACTGCGAGCAGTTCGCCGCGGCCATGGCAGCGATGGGACGCACACTCGGGATCCCCTCGCGCATCGCGGTCGGCTTCCTCGACGGCGAGTCCCAGCCCGACGGCTCGATCCTCTACACGAGCGACGACCGGCACGCCTGGCCGGAGATGTACTTCTCCGGCGTGGGCTGGGTGCGGTTCGAACCGACCCCCGGCCAGCGCGCGGGTGCCACCCCTGCGTACACCCGCCAGTCCGGTGAGGCGCCCGCCCCGGCGGTGGCTCCGAGCGCGGCCGCCAGCCCCGGCGCCGGGACCAGGCCCGACCAGGCGCCGTCCGACACGGCCACCGATGGCAACCAGAACATCTCCCTGACGTGGTGGCCCGTGGTCCTGCTGCTCGTGGTGCTGGCGCTCGTTCTCGCACCCGGGCTGCTGCGACGGCTCCAGCGGCAGCGCCGACTGGCTCCCGGCAGCGCCGTCCACCTCGCCGAGGGGGCCTGGGCCGAGCTCCGCGCCACGGCCCTCGACCTGGGCCTGGACTGGCCCGAGCAACGCTCGCCGCGTGAGCAGGCACGCTGCGTGGTGGGTCAGGTGCACGCTGGGGAGGCGGACCTGGCGTCGCTGGAGGGGTTGCTGGTCCGGGTGGAGCAAGGACGCTACGGCCCCGGCAGCGGCAGTCCTGGCAGCGGCAGTCCTGGCAACGACGGTTCGGGCACTGACGGCCTAGGAGAGCGCGCCGACGCCGACGCCGAAGTGCGCACGGGCACGGTCAGGACCGTGGACACCTGGCGCCAGGCGATGGCCGAGAGCGTGGAGCGGGACCGGGGCTGGCGCAGCCGGGTGCGGCCGCGGTTGTGGCCGGTGTCGCTGCTGCGCGGTCGGGACTGACTGCCGCCGGGCGGCTTCCAGAACACGTCCGAGAGGTGGCCCCAGAACGGGCCCCAGAACGGGCCCCAGAACGGCCGAGGGTCAGTAACCCTGCTGGCGCCGGCGCTCCCAGCGCTGCTCCATGCGTTGCATGAACGTGCCCTGCTTGGGGGACTTGTTGGAGGACCGACGAGGGAGCTTGCCGCCCTGGCGCCGCGGTTTGCGGGACTTCCCGGTGCGGCCGCCCTCGATCACGTCGAAGCGGTGCGGGTGGTCGTCGAAGTCGAACAGCTGGTCCTCGCCGCTCCGTTGCGGCTGGGCGGCCGGGGCGTGACGCCCGCGCCAGGCGGCCAGGCCGACGGTCGCGGAGCCGAGCATCACCACGAAGCCGAGGATGCCGAGCCAGGTCTGCTGGGCGACGGCACCACCCATGAGCATCACGATCCCGAGTACGAAGACGGCCGCCGCAGCGATCGTGCGCATTCGTACAACTCGCTCGAGAGTGCTTCCCCGCAAGGTCGAAACGAACTTGGGGTCCTCTTGGGCAAGCGCCTGCTCCATCTGCTCGAGCAGACGCAACTCCTCTTCGGAGAGCGGCACAACATCCTCCCGCTTTGACTGGGTCCCTCCAATGAGTCTAGGCAGGCTCTGCACAAGTCGGTAGACGGGTTCGGGAAATCGTGATCGATATTTATCCGGCGGCCCGAGGCAGGGGCTGCTGAAGCCGCCGAGATCAGGGTGGGACCGGCCTCAGGGGCGCTCGCCGATGAGCAGGGTGGCCCGGCGTACGGCGCCGCCTCCGAAGCGCAGCGCCGCCGCGTCGGTGGCCCGGTCGACCTCGTCCCAGCCCCGCTCCCGGGCACCGAGGATGAGCTGGCGCTGCACCTGCTCACGGGGCACCAGCCCCTCGACCCGCACCCCGACCAGCCGGATCCGGGCCCGCTGCAGGCCGAGGGCGTCGTAGAGCCCCGCCGCGGTCGCGTGGATCTCGCCGGTGCCGTCGGTCGCGTCGGTCAGCGTCCGGGAGCGGGTGATGGTGGTGAAGTCGGCGAAGCGCACCTTCAGGGTGACCGTGCGACCGGCCACCCCGGCCGCCCGCATCCTCCCGGCGACCTTGCTGGAGAGCCGCAGCAGCTCGCGCAGCACCACGGAACGGTCGTCGGTGTCGCGCCCGAAGGTCTCGTCGGCCCCCATGCTCTTGTCGGGGTCCTGGGTGACCCGCCGTGGGGTGAGGGTGCGCCGGTCGGTGCCCCAGGCGAGATGGTGGATCTGGGTGCCGGCGGCTGCCCCGATGCCGCGCTGCAGGGTGGCCAGCGGCGTGTGCGCCACGTCGCCGACCGTGCGGAGACCGAGCCGGTGCAGCTGGTCACGGGTCTTCTCCCCCACGCCGTAGAGCTCCCCCACGTCGAGCGGGTGCAGGAAGCTGGTCACCTGCCGCGGAGGTACGACGACCACCCCGTCGGGCTTGGCGCGCCGGCTGGCCAGCTTGGCCACCGAGACCGACCCTGCCAGCCCGACCGAGCAGGTGACCCGTTGCTCGTCGGCGACCCGGGCCCGGATGTGCTCGGCGATCCGCAGCGGGCTGCCGAGGCGCCGGGTCGATCCGGAGACGTCGAGGAACGCCTCGTCCAGGGAGACCGCCTCCACCACCGGGGTGACCTGCCGGAAGATCTCCATCACCGAGGACGAGACGGACTCGAAGTCGGCGTAGTCGGGTGGGAGCACCACCGCGTCCGGGCACATCCGCCGGGCGCGGGTCATCGGTAGCGCCGAGTGGACGCCGTACCTCCGGGCCGGGTAGTTCGCCGCCAGCACCACCCCCCGGTGTCCACCGCCGACGATCACCGGGACGTTCGCGAGCTCGGGGCGGTCGCGGACCGCCACCGAGGCGAAGAACGCGTCCATGTCGACGTGCAGGATCGGGCAGTGGTGGGAGAGGTCGTTGGTCATCTCGCCGCCCCGCGCGGGGGGGCACTGCGCCGACGTGCCCGTGGGGGCCAGGGGTCAGCGGGTGGCGACGAGGTGGAGCTGGCTGGCCAGGGTGAGGTACTCCGGGCGGTCGGAGACTGCTCGTTCCAGGTCCAGGAGGGCTGCACCGGCTCCTGGTTCGAGGTCGAGGAGGGAGGAGGGGACCAGGTCGGTGAAGACGCGGATGCCGTGGCTGCTGCGGATGGTGAAGCCGGCTCCCTCGAGCAGGACGGTGAGGTCGTCGACGGTGAAACGGCGCTCGCTGGACCGGGCGTCGTGGGACCGGTGCTCGGTCGGCTCGCCCTCGAGGAGGCGCATCGCCTGGACGAAGTGGCCGGCCATCGCCCGGGCGAGGACGGCGGCGTGGCGCTGGCTGACGACCAGGGAGAGCGCTCCACCTGGACGGAGGAGCGAGGCGATGGCGTCCAGGGCGTCGGCCGGGTCGTCGACGAGGCCGAGCACGCCGTGGCACAGGACCAGGTCGGCCTCGCCGGCAGGAGCCAGCTCACGCACGGTGTCCAGGTCACCCTGGACGCCGGTGACCCGGTCGGCGACGCCCTCCTCGTCGGCCCGGCGGGCCAGGGCCGCGAGGGCGTCGGGGCTGGGGTCGATGACGGTGATGCGGTTGCCCCGGGCGGCCAACCGGACCGCGAAGCCGCCGGTCCCGCCTCCGATGTCGAGGACCTGCTGCTCCTCCGCGCCCTCGAGGAGGGAGCGGACGGCGTCCCAGACCACCGCGGTGCGGGCTGCCGTACGGCGTTCGAGGGGGCGTTCCATGAGCGCCACCCTAGTGGCCCTGGCTGGCTCATCCTGCGCTCCCCGGGCTGCGGTGCCACAGCTTGCGGGCCACGTCGCCGGTGACCGTGCCCGAGGAGTCGCCAGCGGGTTTGATGTCGGCGTACGGCGACATCCGGAACCCGCTGGTGTGCACCATCACCCGGCTCGGCCCCGGAGGCGACCCACCGGCGGAGTCCCCGAAGCCGACGGGAACCCGGTCGATCTCGGCGTGGACGGCGCCCATCCCCTCGGCGCGCCACAGGTCGTGCAGCGTGCCGAGGTCCCAGGCGCCGGTCGCCCGCACCGAGACCCCACGGCGGCCGGTGCGACGCAGCTCCCCGCGGACCACGAGCAACCAGGAGCCGAAGACAGTGGCGGCGTAGGGGCCCTGCGCGTCCTCGAAGAACGTCGCGTCAACGGGTCCGGTGGCGTCGTCCAGGGTCAGGAAGATGACCCGGCGACCCGACCGGATGGGCGGGGTCTGGGTGGCCACCTTCACCCCGGCCACCAGCAGCTCGCTGCGGCTGCGCGCGGAGAGCAGGTCGGTCGACCGGGTGGTGCCGAGCCGGGCGAGGAACTCGGCGTGGAAGTCGATCACGTGCTTGCTGGCGTCGAGGCCGAGGATGTCCAGCTCGGCCCGCACCCGGTCGCCGTCGGTCATCTCCGGCAGCCCGCTGGGGGTGCCTCCGGAGGTGTCGTCGCCCAGGTCGAGGGTGAGCTGGAAGGAGGAGTCTGCTGCCGCTGCCCCCGATCTCGACCGGGACAGGCCTCGCGCTCGCCTGGTGCTGGCACGCTCGGAGGAGCGACGCAACCGGTCGAGGTCACCGACCTCGAGGAGCAGGTCGCGGCGCGTCAGCCGGTTGCGACGGCCGGCACCACTCATCCCGATGCCGTAGACGATGTCGAAGGCCCCGGCCTGCACCAGTCGTTCGACCACCGGGCGGGAGACCTGGGTGCGCTGGCAGAAGTCGGTCAGCGAGGCGTACGGCGCCTCCTCGCGGGCCCCCACGATCCGGCTGACCTCGCCGTCGTTGATGCCGCGCACCTCCCCCAGCGCGATCCGGATGCCCCAGCCGTGGCCCATCAGGGCGGTGTGGTCGCTCTCCACCGACGCGGGCAGCTTGGTGTAGATCCCACCCCGCGGCTGGAACCTGCTGATCCTGGCCGTGACCTCGTCGGGGGCGGGGACGGGTGTCGTGTCGGCCAGCTCCTCCACGACGTAGGCCGCCTGGCTGGCGTTGACGTCGAGACCGAGAACGGCGATGCCGAGCTGGCGGGCGTCGTCGAGGATCAGTCGCTTGGGATACATGCCCGGGTCGTGGGTGAGGACACCGGAGAGGAAATGGGCCGGGTAGTGCGCCTTGAGCCAGGCCGACTGGTAGGTCGGCAGCGCGAACGCGGCCGCGTGGGCCTTGCAGAAGCCGAACGAGGCGAAGGCCTCGATCACCTTCCAGATCTGCTCCACCACCGCCAGCGAGTAGCCCCGGCCGAGTGCACGTGGGTAGAACCAGGTCCTCGTCTGGGCCATGCCGTCCTGGTCGCCGAGCGCCCGGCGCCACTCGTCGCCCTCCGCGTAGGTGCAGCCCGCGAACTGGGCGATGATCTCGATCACCTGCTCGTGGAAGACCACCACGCCGCGGGTGCCGCCGAGGATCGGTCGCAGGTCCTCGTGCAGGTAGGTCGCGGCCCTCCAGCCGTTCTTGACCTCGAGGTAGGGCGTGATCATGTCGCTCTTGACCGGACCCGGCCGGAACAGCGAGATGTCGGCGATGATGTCGGCGAAGTCCTCGATCCCGGACTTGCCGACGAGCTCGCGCTGCCCGGGGGACTCGATCTGGAAGACGCCCAGGGTCTTGGCCGAGGAGATCAGCGAGTAGGTGGTCGGGTCGTCGAAGGGCACCTGCACCTCGTCGTCGAGATCGATGACGTGTCCCGAGAGCCGCTCGACCTCCCCCACCGCGTGGGCCATCGAGGACTGCATGCGGATGCCGAGCACGTCGAGCTTGAGCAGGCCGAGGTCCTCGACGTCCTCCTTGTCGAACTGGCTCATCGGGTAGCCCAGGAAGCTCTGCTCCACCGGGGTGCGGTCGAGCAGCGTGCGGTCGGAGAGGAGTACGCCGCACGGGTGCATCGCGATGTGCCGAGGCAGTCCGTCGAGACTCTCCACCAGCCGGAAGAACAGGTCGAAGGACCCCCACTCGCCGGCCGCCGCCTCCCGGGCCATCCCGGTGGAACGCAGCTCGGGCAGGTCGCGCAGCGCCATCCGGGCGTCACGGGCGCGGATGTGTGGGAACGCCTTGGCGATGGCGTCGATCTCCCCCACCGGCATCCCGAGCGCAGCGCCGACGTCGCGGATCGCGTGGCGCACCTTGTAGGTGTCCATCATCGAGACCGTGGCGCAGCGGTCGGTGCCGAAGCGGTCGAGGATCGCGTCGTACACCTCGAGCCGGCGAGCCGACTCCACATCGATGTCGATGTCGGGCAACGACCGTCGCAGCGGGGACAAGAAGCGCTCCATCAGGAGGCCGTGCCGGATCGGGTCGACCACGGAGATGCCGAGCAGGTAGTTCACCAGGCTGCCCGCGCCCGACCCGCGGGCGGCGCTGCGGATGCCGAGCTCACGGACCATCGTGGTGACGTCGCCGACGGTGAGGAAGTAGGAGGCGAAGCCGAGCTGGCCGATGGTCTGCAGCTCGTCGTCGAGCCGCTTCCAGATCCGCTGCCGGGGCCGGTCCCCGAAACGCCACCCGATCGCCCCCTCGCACCGGGCACGGAGCTCGGCGTCGGCGGGGGTGATGGCCCGGCCGGAGGTGGTCACCGGGTTGCGGGACGCTCCGGGCCCAGACGCACCAGAGTCCCCCGCTGGCGCACCCGCCGAGGAGACCTCGAACTCCGGAAAGTGCACCTCGCCGATCCCGAGGTCCTCCCGCGGGTCGAGGACGCACTGGTCGGCGACCCGGCGGGTCTGGGCGAGGAGCTCGGTGGCGCCGCGGGAGCCGTGCTCACCCAGGCCGGCGTAGCGGCAGATCTCCTCGGCGACCTCGTGCATCTGCTTGCCCGACTTCAAGAAGCCCTCGGCGTTGCGGCGGTCGAGGTGGCGGAGGTCCATCGGGACCAGGCGGCGCGCGGCGTCGAGGACGTCGATCGTCGGGGCGTCGAGCCGGTCGGCGTAGCGGACCGCGTTGGAGAGCACGGTCGTCACCCGGGCCGTCCGGGCCACCCCGGCCATCCGGGCGGCGTGCGGCGAGGAGCCGGGTCCTGACCCGGCCAGGCGGTGGGAGACGACCTCGACCACGAGCTGCCCGGGGTCGACCAGGTCGAGCCAGCGACGGAGCAGGGCGTCCCCGAGGTCGTCGCGGCGCAGCGTGGCGACCCGGCCCAGCTCGGAGGTCGGGCCGAGCAGCACGCGGACCTCGCGGCCGGAGACGTGCTCGGCCACGAGCGCGGGGGTGCACACCGGGGTGCCGCGCTCACCGGCCGCGTGGGTCGCCGAGACCAGGCGGCACACCGCCGCCCACCCGGCCTTCCCACTGGCCAGGAAGGTGACCCTGGGCAGCCGGGCGTCACGGGAGGCGCCCCCACGGGTAGGGGTGCGGGGGGCGGAAGGTGGTGTCGCGCTCCTCGTTGCTCGCTCCTCGACCGGCGAGCCGGAGAAGGCCAGGTCGACGCCGAGCACCGGGCGGATCCCGTGCGCCATCGCCGCCTTGACGAACCGGACCGCGCCGTAGGTGCCGTCACGGTCGGTCAGCGCGAGGGTGTC
>JBKJON010000280.1:0-4194 GCA_046595715.1 Marmoricola sp. | reverse complement strand
ATGGCCTGGCTGCGCCAGTACGCCTTCGAGATCGACGCCGAAGAGGGGCGCGTCGTCCGGCACTGGACCGCCGACCGTGATCTTCCGGCACACATCAACTCGGACGTGACCATCTCGGACTCCGAGCTCATCTTCTGCACCGGCGGCAGCCACACCGTGGTGTTCGTCGACCTGTTGACGTTGAGCCAGCACCGTCTCATCGACGAGCACCCCGGCGCGCTGGAGAGCCTCGCCCTGACCCGGCAGTCGGCGTCGTCCATGGCCGAGTCCTTCATGCGGGGCAACATCTTCGGCAACGCCCAGCTCTATGCCGAGTCATTGCGAGTCAGCCGTGGGGCCCTCGTCGACGGCATCTACGCCTGTCAGCTGTCGGCCGACCAGACGCTGCTCTTCACCGCCAACCGCGGCCAGAACCACATCACCGTCTACGACTACCCCTCGCTCGAGGTCCGCGACCGGATCGTCATGCCCGAGCTCCAGGAGTTCGACACCGGACTCGCGCCGTGGGGCGACCCGCGGCTCGGGTTCCACCACTCCTACCTCGTCAGCCCCGACGCACCGCATGAGGAAGTCTCCTGATGGCCGATTTCACTGTCGACAGCACGGTTTTCGGTGGCAACACCTTCGTCGCCGACGTCACCTCGAACCTGGCGGGGCTCGAGGACATGAAGCTCACCCTGGACGGCGGCACGACCACCCGGCTCGAGGGTGAGAACACCGTCCACAGCGACGCCACCATCACCCTCGAGCCGGTCACGACGACCTCAGCCGTCACCGCCGATGTCGACACCACTTTGAAGTCGGACTCCACGCTGAGCTCGACCTCGGCGGTCGACACGCGTTCGAGCGTGGACCTGAAGCCGGTCGCGGTCGACACCTGCGTTCGGCTCGAGCTCGGGCCGCCCCCCGCCACGGAGGTGTGCATGCCCTATGAGCAGCAGTGGAGCTGGTCCTTGCTGGGCCTCGAGCTGTTCGCGATCACGGTGCGCGGGAGCACCACTGCCCACATCAGGCCCGAGCACCACGGCCCCGTCGTCATCGACCTCTGAACCGGACACCGACATGCCCACCGCGCATCGCAGGACCACCACCGCCAAGGCTGCGACCGAGCCGGGCACGACCGAGGCTGCCTCCAAGTCGGGTGCGACCACGGCTGCGACCAAGCGGGGCGCGACCAGGTCGCAGGCCAAGCCGGGCACGACCACGACGACGTCAGCTGCCGCATCACGGGTCGAGGGGATCGTGCTCACGGGTCCGCCCGGCCAGCTCCGGGCGACCGTCTCGGTCGAGAACGCCGTCGACCAACGTCTGGCGATCCGGGGCCTTGCCCTGCACCGCGCCGGGTACGACGCGATCGCCGGATCGGCAGCTGCCGTGATCGCCCCCGGTGCGACGGCGCAGGTCCCGGTCTCGGTACGACTCGACCCCGGCACCCCGCCGGGCGACCATGTCGCGGAGGTCGAGGTGGGTGGGCTCCGCCGGGCGGTGGTGCTGCGGGTCGAACCCGACCTGACGCTCCGGGTCGGTCCGCGCCGGGTCCTCGCGACCGAGGGCGACCAGCCGCTCACCCTCACGGTCAGCAACGACGGCAACGTCGCCATACCGCTCGCAGCAGTGACGCGGGCACGCACCGACGACGGTGGCCCCGATCCCGGCCCTGACGTCGTCCTGACCGTGGTCGACCCACCGGCGCTGGAGCCTGGCACGTCGGCCAGCCTCACGACCACGCTGACCGTGCCCCCCGGCCTGGACCCCACTCGCCGGCACACAGCTCGGCTCCCCGTCGGCACCGCCGACCTCGACGTCATCATCCTTCCGCGCACCGCATCGGAGACACCGTCATGAGCACCACCGCACCCGAGTACCTCGCCACCCTGCGTGACGGCGTCACCGAAGCCGTGCAGCAGTGGATGGACCAGTCGAACGCCGCCTGGGAGCAGTGGTCGCGCGCCTGGGCACCGGGGGAGGGTATGGCGCCTTGGCTCGCCCCCGCTGCTCCTGCGCCGCCGGGACGCCGGACCGGCTCAGGGCGAGGCCGCAGGCAGGACCACGCCCACGCCCACGGCCACACCCACGGCCACTGCGACGGACACGGCGAGGACCAGTCCCACGACCACGGCGAGGGTCGGGGCCACGACCACGACCACGACCACGCCCACCACCACGACCGCTGTGGCTCGATCTCGGGCGACCATGGATGCGGCTGCGGCGGGGGGAGATCGGGGTACGGGTGCGGGGCGACTCGCGGTTGCGGGTGCGCCGGGCAGGACCAGGGCTGCGGCTGCGGCGATCGCTGTCGGTGCTGCGTTCCGGAGGCCGATGTCATCGTGCGCGCGCGGATCGGGGAGGTACGGGTCGTGCCGTTCCACCTGAGCAACCCCTGGCGGCGGGAACGTCCGGTCTCGCTAGAGATCGGCCCGTGGCACGGCTGCGACGGTGACGGCCTCACCGTGCGCGCCATGCTCGAGGAGGAGTCCATCGTGCTCGCACCCTGCGAAGACCGCGTCGTCCGCCTCCTGGTGGCCGTCCGGCCGACGGTCACCGATGACCCGGGTGACGGCAGCGACCCCAAGGACAACCAGACCGCCCACCCGGAGGACGGGCCTCAGGCCACCAACCCTGCCGGGGCCGAGAGCGACCCCGCAGCCACACGCGACGAGGCCCTCAAGGCTCGAGAGGCACGGGAAGCGCGGCTGGACGCGGTCCGGGGCGATGGCCAGGGGCGGGTGATCGGTGATGTCGAGGGGTGCGCGACGGCCTACGCCGACGTGCGGTTCGAGGGCTGTGCCCGACCGCAACGGGTGGCCGTGGTGGTGCTGCCCGCCGAGTGCGACGCCGTCGACGTCGGGTGCGACTGTGGATGCTGCTGCCAGGAGAGGTGGACCCATGAGTGAACGATCCGGCGTGGCCGACGAGACCTTGGCGCGCATCACCGAGCTGGCGAGGCAGGCGTTGCAGGCGCAGTCCACGATCGCCCGACAGTCGATCGACCTCGGTCGGGCGACGCTGTCCGGGGACGTGGACCGGACGGCGACCGGTCGGGCCTACGTCGACGCCGTCACCCGCGAGGGTGCTCGGTACTGGCGGGAGGTGGGTGCCCTCGGATTCGACTACGCCGGCGAGCTGCTCGCCCTCGGCAGCCGGGCCGCAGGACGCGTGATCAGTGAGTCGACGACCGCCGGGTCGGGGTCGAGCAGTTCGCGGGGCGCTCGGTCAGGTCAACGTCCTGCCCAGCCACCACCGGAGGCACCTCAGCCGCCCGCGCAGCCGAACGGTGCCGGCCCGGTGATCCCCGTCCTGCTCCGAGCCGCCGCCGGCCAGGTCGCCCAGGCCTCGGTCACGGTGGTCAACCGGCATCCTCGGCAGCGCCGGATCGAGCTCGTCGCCGGCGAGCTCCGGGACTCGGCGGGCACCGTGGTGGCCCTCGAGCTGCGTGTCGACCCCGACCACGTCACCATCGGTGCCGGTGAGGAGCACCAGGTCCGGTTGGAGGCCGACCTCGACCCGGAGCTGGTCCGGCCGAGCCAGCGCTACACCGGCACCGTCGAGGTCAGCGGCGGCGACGAGGCCACGCTGGAGGTGACCGTCGAGGTCGCGGACTGACGGAGTCGGGGTCGGCCAGGGGGCGGGGGACGAGGTCGCGCGCAGCCCTGACCTCGGGCTGCAACCGCAGGCCCTCCTTGGCCCACCGCGGCAGGTCGGGACTCACCGCCAGCCACGCCAGCGAAGCAGCCACGGCCGCGCGTGCCGGCCGCGCTGCATACCCGAGCTCGGTGGCCTTGGCGCTGGAGTACCAGTAGAAGCGGCCCACGGTCGACGCCTCGTCGCGCGTCGACAGGGGGGTGCTGCCGCTGAGCGACGCCCACCACTCGCTGGCTGCGGCGATCGCCCACGCATCGGCCGGGGCCAGCTCCGCGAACGGTCCGGGCAGCCCCGCCAGGTCGGACACCACGGTGTGCAGCATCCGCCAGGTCAGGTCCTCACCGCCGAGAAGGTATCGCTCGCCGGGGATGCCGTGCTCGAGGAGGGCGAGGTGCCCGGCCCCGACGTCGCGCGCATCGACGACGTTGCAGCCGCCGGGAAAGGTGCTGCGAGTGGGGTCGAGGAGGTAGCGCAGCACGATGGCGTTGCTGGGCGGCTGCAACGTCGTCGATGCGCGCGACGTCGGGGCCGGGCACCTCGCCCTCCTCGAGC
>JBKJON010000229.1:0-3533 GCA_046595715.1 Marmoricola sp. | reverse complement strand
CGACCTGGCTGCGGTACTTGCCACCGGTCTTCTCGTCGAGCTTCTGACCGGCCTTGTCCAGTCCCTCACCGATCTTGTCGCCGTGCTTGTCCACGGCGTCGCCGAGCTTCTTCTTCGCGTCGTCCAGGAAACCCACTGTGTCTCTCCTCGTGTCTTCGACCTCGTGCCAGTCGGCGTACCCGACGACACCTTTGCCAAACTAGCCGCCGTGTCCATCCCCGCGAGCCAGCCTTCGACCGCACAGGGGACCGCGCCTGCGACGAATCAGCCGACCGGGGAGCAGGCCGGTGAGCAGACGGGGGTGCGAGTCGTGGCGGTCGTCGGCGCGACCGCGTCGGGGAAGAGTGCGCTGGCCCTCGACCTGGCCGAGCGCCTCGGTGGGGAGATCGTCAACACCGACTCGATGCAGGTCTACCGCGGCATGGACATCGGTACGGCGAAGCTGCCCGTGCACGCCCGACGCGGGATCACCCACCACCTGCTCGACCGGCTGGAGGTGACCGAGCCGGCCACGGTGGCGCAGTTCCAGGGCTGGGCGCGCGAGGTGGTCGAGGACTGCCGCCGCCGGGGGGTGACCCCGGTCCTGGTCGGCGGCTCGGCCCTCTACACACGCGCGATCATCGACGAGTTCGAGTTCCCGGGCACCGATCCCGACGTCCGGGCCCGGCTCGAGGATGAGCTCGCGCAGGTCGGCGCCGCGGCGATGTACGCCCGCCTCGTCGAGGTCGACGCGGCCGCGGCGAGCCAGATGCTGCCGCAGAACGGCCGTCGCGTCGTACGCGCCCTGGAGGTCATCGAGATCACCGGTGAGCCGTGGACACCGTCGCTGCCGGAGCCGCGCTACCACTACGACGGTGCCGTGCAGATCGGGGTGGACATCGACCGACCCACCCTGGACCGCCGCATCGAGCAGCGGGTCCAGGAGATGTGGGCCGGCGGCTTCGTCGAGGAGGTCCGCGGGCTGGAGGCGCGCGGCCTGCGCGAGGGGCGTACGGCGTACCGGGCGCTGGGCTACCAGCAGGTCCTGGCCTTCCTCGACGGGGAGATCACCCTGGAGGCGGCCAGGGAGCAGACGGTGAACCGGACCCGGAGGTTCGCCCGGCGCCAGGACGGGTGGTTCCGCAAGGACGCGCGCATCGCCTGGGTGTCCCACGACGATCCGGAGCGCGTGGCGAGGGCGCTGGCCGCGATCAGCTGAGCCGGTCGAGCTCGCGGGGCAGGTCACGCATCCCGAGGAGGGGTGAGACGACGACGGGGAGCACCGCGAGGATCGCACCGCCGACCCCGATCCAGAGGACGGCACGTACGCCGAGCGTCTGACCCAGGACGCCACCGACCAGGCTGCCGATCGGCATCACGCCCCAGACCAGGAACCGGATCGAGGCGTTCATCCGGCCGAGGAGCGGTCGTGGGCAGAGCCGCTGGCGGAAGCTGACCTGGGTGACGTTGTAGAGCACCACGGAGAAGGACTGCAGGAGCATGTAGCCGATGAGCGCGACCATCGGCGCGATCACGATGCCGGCCAGGGGCAGCAGCAGGTCCGCCGGCCACATCAGCAGTGCTGACAGTGGGATCACCCGCCCCTCGCCGACCCAGCGCGTGACCCGGGGTGCGACCAGGGCTCCCACCAGGCCTCCGGCTGCGCCCAGGCCGAAGGCGATGCCGAGGTGCCCGGCGTCGAGGTCGAGGGTGCGCAGGGCGTAGATCACGAGCAGGGCGCCGGTCATCGAGGAGAAGAAGTTGGCGATCGAGGTGGTGGCGGTGATGCGCCACAGCAACGGGTGGCTCAGCACGAACGCGAGGCCCTCGCGGACCTCGAGGTGCATCGGTCGTCGGTGCTCGCGCGGGGGAGGCGTCTCGACGTGCCGGATGCGCCGGATCCAGAACGCCGACCACACGAAGCTCAGGGCGTCCCCGGCGATCGTCAGGGGTGCGCCGACCAGCTTGATCAGTCCGCCCGCGATCGCGGGACCCCCGATCATCGCGACCGACTGGCTGGCCTGCAGCTTGGCGTTGCCCTCGCTGATGTGCTCGGGCTCCACGATCTCGGGGAGATAGCTCTGGTAGGCCACGTCGAAGAACACCGTGCAGCAGCCGACGACCAGGGCCACCACGAGCAGCTGCGAGAAGGTCAGGACGTCCAGGCCCCAGGCCAGCGGTAGTGATCCGAGGGCGAGGGCGCGCACCAGGTCGCCTGCGACGAGCACCCGCTGCTTGCGCCAGCGGTCGACCCACGCGCCGGCGGGAAGCCCGATGACCAGGAAGGCGAGGAACTCGCAGAACCCGAGCAGACCCATCTGGAGCTCGTCGGCGCCCAGCTGCCTCACCGCCAGCACGGGTAGCGCGAGCACCGTCAGCTGGGTGCCGAACTGGCTGATCGTGTCGCCGAGGAAGAGCTGGCGGAAGTCGTGGTGGTGCAGGAGTCCGCCTCGCCTGAGAGGGTGCGTGGCGGTCGTCATGGGGGTCATCCTCGCTCACTGATTGGGAAAGCTCAATCACTTGGTTAGGGTGAGGCATGGACGCTGAGCCCGAGCCGCCGCCGTACGGTCGGCTGCCGGTCGGCTCCGGACGCCGCGTGTGGGCGCGTCGTACGGCGGACGAGGCGGAGGCCAAGGCGATCGCCTCCTCCCTCCGCCTGCGGATCCTGAGGATCACGCTGCACGAGCCGCGCACCAACCAGGAGATCGCCGAGGCGCTGGGGCGCAACCCGGCCTCGGTGCTCCACCACGTGCGCACGCTGGTCGACACCGGCTTCCTCATCGAGCAGGAGCGACGTCGGGGGCAGCGGGGTTCACGCGAGCTGCCCTACCTGGCCTCGGGGAAGTCGTTCTATCTCGTGACGGGCGATCCGCAGGTCGCCCCCGACCAGGACCTGCTGCTGACGACGTTCCTCGAGGAGATCCGCGAGCTCCCGCCCGGTGTGCTGGACAGCAACCGGCTCGGGTTCCGTCTCAGCGCCGCCGACCGTGAGCGGCTGCTGGACCGGTTCCAGGAGCTCCTCAAGGAGGTGGCCGCGCTCCCGAGCGACCCCGAAGGTGAGCCGTGGAGCATCTACCTCGGCATCCACCCAGAGCGCGGCGTAGGTTCACCGCATGAGCCAGAGCACGATGACCAGCGACCGCTGGACCGAGGTCGCTGATCTCGAGAGACTGACCGGCCTGCTGGGGGAACCCTCGGCGCTGGTGCGCCACAAGGCCCGGAGCGCGCTGACCGACGTCGACATCGCCTGGATCGAGGCCTCGCCCTTCTGTGTGGTCGGGAGCGCTTCCGCCTCCGGTCACGCGGACGTCTCACCCAAGGGCGACCCGGCCGGCCAGCTGGTCCACGTCATCGAGATCGACGAGCTCTTCCACCACTGCGCGAAGGCGTTCCTGCGCTCGTCGCTGTGGCAGCCCGAGACCTGGGACCCGGAGGCGGTGGTGGCGCGGCGACGAGCGCAGGAACGCCTTCGCGCACTGGTGGAAGAGCTCGTCGATCTCGATGACGTGGACCAGCTGGCCGGCCGGGTCGCCCTTGGGTGAGACGTCCGCGTG
>JBKJON010000047.1:0-4112 GCA_046595715.1 Marmoricola sp. | reverse complement strand
ACGGTCTCGCCCTCGTTGACGAGCAGGGCGGTCACGGTGCCGGCGTACGGCGAGGGCGAGACCGTTCCGGTCGGCACGCCGATGCTCTCCATCGGCGACCCGTCCGCGGCGCCCGTGCCGACGCCCGCGCCGGCCGCCCCGGAGCCCGCCGACCTGAGCACGATGGACCTCTCCAACCCGGCCGCCAGCGGCGGCGGCGAGGGCGAGAGCCTGGTCGGTCGCAACAAGGTCGACCGCGGCCCCGTACGCCGTCCGCGTCGCGGCAGCGCGTCGCCCTCGACCGAGGCCGGCGCCGCGACCCAGATGCAGCTCCAGGGTGCGTTCGCGCCCGGCGGCGCCCAGTCCGAGCCTGTCGTGGAGTCCGACGAGACCCCCGTGCCCGCCACCACCGCGGAGGTCCCCGAGACCGCCCGTGCCGAGTTCGTGCCGGCCCAGGCGCTGAGCGGCGAGCGCACCCGTGCGCTGGCCAAGCCGCCGGTGCGCAAGCTGGCCAAGGACCTCGGGGTGGACGTGTCGACCCTGACCCCGACCGGTCCCCAGGGCAGCGTGAGCCGCGACGACGTGCTGGCTGCGAGCGGGTCCGCGCGCACGGCGCCCGAGGCCGCGAGCCCGGCCCCCAGCGCGCCCCGCACCCCCTCGGCCCAGGGCGAGCGGGAGCGCCGCGAGCCGATCAAGGGCGTGCGCAAGATGATGGGGCAGGCGATGGTCGACTCGGCCTTCACCGCCCCCCACGTCACCGAGTGGGTCACCGTCGACGTCACCCGCGCGATGGAGTTCGTCGAGCGGCTGCGCCAGCGTCGTGAGTTCCGTGACGTCAAGGTGTCCCCGATGCTGGTGCTGGCCCGCGCGTGCCTGCTCGCGATGCGGCGTACGCCGGAGGTCAACTCGTTCTGGGACGCCGCCGCGCAGGAGATCGTCTTCAAGAGCTACGTCAACCTCGGCATCGCCGCAGCCACCCCGCGCGGGCTGGTCGTGCCCAACGTCAAGGACGCCGAGCAGATGGACCTGCTCGCGCTGGGCGGCGCGCTCAACCAGCTGGCGGCCACCGCCCGTGAGGGCAGGACCCAGCCCGCGGAGATGGCGGGCGGCACGTTCACCATCACCAACGTCGGCGTCTTCGGCGTCGACGCAGGCACCCCGATCATCAACCCCGGGGAGTCGGCCATCCTCTGCTTCGGTGCGGTCCGCAAGCAGCCCTGGGTGGTCTCGACCGACGAGGGCGACGAGATCGTCGTACGCCAGGTCACCCAGCTCGCGCTGAGCTTCGACCACCGGCACGTCGACGGCGAGAAGGGGTCGCGCTTCCTCTCCGACATCGCCGCGATCATGGAGGACCCGGCCACGGCCCTGGTGTTCTAGCTTCCAGTGGCGCGGTTTCACCGGGACCCAGTGACACCGCCAGTCGTCACGCGGTGATGGTGTGCCAGTCGTCCAGGAGGTCCTGCTCCTCGGCGCGGCTCAGGCCGGTGAGGGGTACGTCGTCCTCGGAGCGGGCCCACGTCAGGGTGTCGATCGCCGTCTCCCCGATCGGGCGGACGGAGAGGCCGGCTGCGAAGGCTGCGCTCACGTCGTGGGCTGTCATGCCGCGGCTGTCTTCGGGCAGCCAGAGGGGCAGGGAGCGCGGGCCCGACCAGTAGGCGACGTTGCGTTCGACCAGGAAGTCGGCGGTCGCCCAGACCAGCGTGGCCTCGCCACCGACGGCGGCGACGACCTCGTCCACCATGTCGCCGAGCCGCATGACGGGTCCGGTCGCGTCGTACACACCGGTGAGCCGCTGCTCGGCACCGGTGACGATCCACGCCGCGAGGTCGCGTACGTCGATCGCCTGGGTGCCGCGGTCGGGGGACTCGGGCGCGAGCACTTCTCCGCCCTCCGCCAACCGGGCGGGCCAGTAGGTGAAGCGGCCGCTCGGGTCGCCGGGCCCCACGATCAGGCCCGGCCGGACGACCAGCCACTCCGGGGCGCGCAGCTGCACTGCCTGCTCGCAGCCGACCTTGCTGGAGCCGTAGGTCTCCGGGGTGTCCTGCTCGACCTCCTCGGTGATCGGCGGGAGGAGGGGCAGGGTGTCCTGGCTGCCTCCGGGGGTCGACTGGTCGGCGTACACGCTGATCGAGGAGACGAAGGTCCAGTGCGGGATGCGGTCGACCAGCACGTCCAGCGCCGCGGTGACCCAGATCGGCGACCTTGAGACGTCCACGACGGCGTCCCACTCACCCTCGAGCGCGGACCAGTCGGGTGCCTCGCGGTCGAGAACGACGTGCCGGGCGCCTTCGGGCACGGAGCCGGACTGACCCCGCGCCGCACAGGTCACGTCATGACCACGCGCGACGGCGTCCGCCGCGACCGCGCGGGAGAGGAAAATGGTGCCGCCAAGAACGAGAAGTCGCATTGGTCCAACCTGCTACCTGTCCGACGTCGACGCAAGCACCTGTTCGAGAAGGGCGGATGGTTCTAGTCTCAGCGCTGTGAAGAGACTCGCGGCGATAGTGACGGCCCTCGCAGTGGTCGTGGCGTCCCTCCTGCTGGCTTCCCCCGCGGGGTCCGCGACGCCACCATGGCGCGGGGTGGTCACCTTCGACAAGTTCTGGAAGAGTCCGTCCAACTCGCGGCTGGTCTGGCAGCTCTACCAGCGCCAGGGTGACGGGAAGTGGAAGGTGGTGGAGACCAAGAGCTGGCGCGCCGGCTCCGGCATGCTCGGCAGGCGCGGCCGCAACTCCTGCGTCACCAACGTGGGCTGGCTGCCGAACGGCACCTACGCGATGCGGCAGTACAACGACTACCCCGGCAACAAGATCAAGGGTCGCGCCTTCCGTGTCGACGACAAGGCGTGCGCCACGGGCAACGGCCGCCGCGACCTGTTCATCCACACCGAGCAGGGCCCCCGCAACAAGCAGTGCGCGAACCGTCGCGGCGACCAGCTCTGTCGTTGGGAGTTCCCGCGCTTCAACGAATACAAGTCCGCGGGCTGCATCAAGCTCGCCCCCGGCGACCTCGCCCAGCTCGTCGCGACCTACCAGAAGCACTTCAGGGCCGGCGTTCGCTACGCCAAGGACCAGGTCGTCCTCCGCGTCGTCGACTAGAGCGACGCTGAGCGGGCAGTCCGGGCCCGCCTGAGGACGCTGAGCGGGCAATTGAGGCACGTACGGCGTGCCGGAAGTGCCCGGTCGGCCTCCCACGGCGTGCCGAGAGTGCCCGGTCGGCCTCCCACGGCGTGCTAAGAGTGCCCGGTCGGCCTCCCACGGCGTGCTAAGAGTGCCCGGTCGGCCTCCCACAGCGTGCCGAGAGTGCCCGGTCGGCCGCTAGGTGGTCGGCAGGGTCTTGAGGAACATCGAGACGAGGTGGCCGCTCGAGACGCGCTGGCCGACCTCGACGAACGTCCTCGCCTGGTGGAAGGCCAGCGAGGCGTGGTTCGGCGGGTCGAGATTCACCTCGAGGGCGAACAGCGGCCGGCCACAGGTCGACTCCAGCTCGTCGTAGACCCGGGAGCCGAGGCCGCGACGACGGAAGTCCTCGTGGATCACGACCCGGTCGAGGTAGGTGAAGTCGGCGAAGCGCGAGCTGAACCAGCCGAAGTTCTCCCCGTCGTAGGCCGACCCGGAGGCGAAGGTGATCACGAAGCCGGCGAACGAACCGGCGACGTCGATCACGGCGGCCGTGTCGGCGAGGCTCTCGAGCTCGACGAGGCGGGCCTCGTCCAGCGGTGCCAGGACCTCGACGTTGCGCTCGTTCAACGCCAGCACGTCGGCGTGGTCGGCCGGTGCGACGGGCCGCAGGGTCATGATCTCCTTCATTGGTCCAGGATCCTCACGCCGGTGGCCTCCTCGCTGATCTCCCACAGTCTGGTCTGCGCCTCCCGGTCGTGCGCCAGTCGGCGGGGGCTCACGATACGGGGGAACCCGGACATCTGGAGCGGGCCGCTGGGCCCTACGTACGTCGACCCGGGGAGGTCGGCCGTGGCCGCCATCAGGGTCGGCAGCGCGCCGATCTCCGCGGGCTGGCCGACGGAAGAGAAAAGGGACTGCAGGACCGTCGCCACCCGGGGGCGCTGGTCAGGGCTACCGGCCTCCGGGCCGGCACCCATCAGTCCGGTGGCCGAGTAGCCGGGATGGGCC
>JBKJON010000401.1:0-3285 GCA_046595715.1 Marmoricola sp. | reverse complement strand
CTGGTCGAAAACACGTGCACGTCGTGGCCCTGCTGTCGCATCGCTGACAGCTCCCGCCAGAAGAAAGCGTGGGTCTGGCTGGGAAACTCGGGGACCACGTAACCAATTCGCACTATTGATCGACTCCAGGTTGGACACGAACACAACGAAGTAGCGGTCGGGTAGCCACAAGCACCGGAGGATACGTCATCAGCAGCCGAAGACTGATCGGCCGAGATTGGCGGGCTGCTCCGCCTCGTCCTACTGTGTCAGTCATGGTGTGCTTCTTCGACGCAGATCGCTCCCGAGGTTTTGGCGACTCCATGCCGTCTTTCGGTGACGCCGACCATTTCGCCTCGTGAAGCACTTCGTTCTCCTCCTCCACGCGGGAGACTACTTCGACGCGAGCCGACGCCGCGCCGACGGACTCCGGGATCGTTACCGTCACCACAGCTACGCGTTGGATTCGCTCGAGCGCGTACGCGCTGACGGAGCCCGAGTCTCGGTGATTCAGATGCACTCGGAGAATGCCTACGACCAGCAGGAGGATGACGGCATTCGTTTCGTCGGCCTCGGCGTCGGAAGTGCCGCAGAGGCGGCCCTCAAGATCGCTGCCTATCTCCTTGCCGAACAGGCGACTCACGTGATGTTGCGTTCACCCGCGGTCGAGGTGCTCCGCGCCATGGTCGCGCTCCCCGTGCGATCGAGTGTCGTGCTGGCCGACTCTTTTCCCGCCCGCCACCGGCACTTCGCGCGGTACCGGAGGCTTGGACGCGAGCTGCGCCATCCGCAGGTGGACTTCGTCTCCAACCACCACCTGAACAGCTCGCGTCAGCTGGTCCAGGTGCTGGGCGTCGATCCCGGAAAGGTCGTCCCGTGGGACTGGCCTCTGGACCTCGTCGACGTGGCCGATTCGAGTGCGAAGCGACATCCGACGGAGACGGCGCTGCGACTGTGCTACGCGGGGTCGATCAGCGAGACCAAGGGTGTGTGGGATGTCCTGGAGGCGGTCAAGATCCTCCGACAGCGTGGCGAGGATGCATCCGTGGACATCGCGGGCGCGGGGCAGGTGGACCGAATGCAAGCCCTGGTCGACCACCAGGGACTCCACGACCACGTCACCTACCGTGGCCGGGTCGGCGGGGACGAGATCCTGAAGATGATGCAGGGATCAGCTTTCGTGTGTGTGCCCAGCCATCATTCCTACCCGGAGGGACTGCCACTCACGTTGTACGAGGCGATGGCCTCGGGCACCCCGATCGTCGCCAGCGACCATCCGATGTTCCGTGGCGTTGTCCGTGACGGCGAGACCGGTTTCGTCTTCCGAGCCGGCAAGCCGGCGGGCTTGGCCTCCGCCGTGCTGCACGGGTGGCGCAACGCCCAGGCGTACGAGCGCGTCTCCGCTACCGCAGCGAGGGCCTACCCGACGCTGGGGCTGACCACTCTGTGGGGCGACATCGTTTACCGCTGGGTGCGTGGGGAAACCGAAGATCTGGCGTGGCTACAGAGCAACTCGCTCATGGTGGGCGGTCCGCCGGAGGCGGTCAGCTGATGAGTGATCGGTAGATCCCCTCGGTGAGTTCGGCCTTGTGCTGCCATCGGTAGTTCTCTCGCGCGTGCTTCACGGCCGCACGACGCATCGCCAGTTGCTCCGCGTCGCCTGCAACTGAGGCGCACGCCTCCATCTGCGACCGAAAGGCTTCCACCAGGTCCTCAAGGGCGGCCATCTGCACCTTGAGGCCGCGATCGGGCGCTACCAGGTGAGCCGGACCGCCGTAGTCCACGACCAAGCACAGCAGTCCGCACGCCATGGCTTCAACCACAACGCCGGCCCCCAGCTCACGTATGGAGGGGAACACGAAGACATCCGAGCGGCGCATGAACTCTGCCACCCCTGCCTGGTCGTGCCGGCCCTCGAAGGTCACGCAGTTCCCGGCGCCGCTTTCCTCGACCATTTCCGTGAGTCGCGCCAACTCGGGGCCGTCTCCGACGATGCGCAGGCGATGTTGCTCGCGCAGCAAAGTCGAGCCTACAAAGGCCCGAATGGCCACTTCCGCGAGCTTGTAGGGGACCAAACGTCCGGCAAACAAGAAATTCAAAGGCATGGCCCCCGGCGACTGGCTCTCCGTGGCTACCTCGTGTGCAGCGAGCTCCCCGTCCTCGGAAGCCTCAGGGTCCAGTTGCTCCGGTGGGTAGAAGATGTCGTCGTCGTAGCCGACCTCCGGGAACATCACCACCCGCTCAGCGGGCACTGCGGTCAGGTCGTCGATCGTGTGCTGGAAAGCGGCCAGGACACGGTCTGCTTCGCGCCAGGTGCGGCGAGAAAACGGCAGATACTTGTAGACGTTTCGTAGTTTGCGGAGCCGCTCTTTCTCCCGCTTCTGTTCGGCAGCGAAGGCGGTCGGCCATGCGAGGTTTCCGTTGAGCGGACCGATGACGAAAGGCTGCGGACCTCGGCCCGCCATCCAGCTGGGCATGGTCGGTGACATCGGCGTGATCCGATGCACGATGTCGTACTCGCGCTCCAGGAGGGCATGACGAAATCGTTTCCATGCCTGCCGCTCGAACTCGATGTAGGGCAGGTACGCCATCATCATCCCGGTAGACCAGGCAACCTCGGGATCGCCGCGCAAGAATGTCGCGAACCGATGCAGGGGGCGGGCTATGTACTCGGTGTCGATGAACTCGAAGCGGATTGCGTCCGTGTCCTGCGGATGAAGCTTCCGGATGTTCGGCTCGTTCCGGACCTGGGTGACGACCACCACATCGCAGAACTCGGAAAGCGCGAGGGCGTACTTGTAGCCGACGATGGGTAGAGATGGCCATTCGGGGTTGCATTGTTCCGCCAGCAGCAGCACGCGGAGACGTCGGCCTGGTTTCACTAGAAGAGTCCTTCGTGACGCGGTGTCGATATAGGCAACCTGTGAGTGTGCGGCGAAGAATACTTGCCGCGGATGACCGATCGCGCCGCGAGCCGGGCCGGGAGCGACGCCGCTCGAGCTGGGACCTCACCCCTTCGGGAATCGCGGCTGGGTGATGGAGGCACCCAGGACTCCCTCCAAGCGCAGGTCTGCCCGGCCTCAGTGGTCCCGGCCATTGCGTCGGGATCCCGGTTGGCCCTGGCCCGGCCGCCCGCGGGCCGGGGCGTGCGGGACTCATGGGGGGATATCTCTCGGCGATAAGGGGTGATTGCACGAGTCGACTACCCTGTGCAGACGCAGACGTACCCGAAAGAACGACCGATGGGGCATGCATTGACTCAGCGCGAGAATCAAGAGGATGATGGAAATCGTTGCCACGCGCCGA
>JBKJON010000535.1:0-2782 GCA_046595715.1 Marmoricola sp. | reverse complement strand
CAGGCGATCCGCGAGATCATCCACCGCCGCGCGCCGGAGGCCCTGCTGCCCGGTCTCGACCAGGTCCGGACGACGGGGGTCGTGACGTTGCCCGGGGCGTTCATCGGTGTGCTGCTCGGCGGCGGTTCACCGGTCCAGGCCGCCACGGCCCAGGTCCTCGTGCTCTTCGGCATCATGGCCGCGCAGACCGTGACCGTCGGGGTCGCCGAGCGCCTCGTCGGCGCGCGAAGACTCGTGACGCCGGACCTGCGCTCAGCCCTCGTCGACTGAGGTCCGAGGCCGCTTCCTGGTGAGGTCCACGGTGCCGGGGTACGCGCCCTCGCCGGGGACGACGCGGTACCCGGCCTTGCGGTAGGTGCGCAGGTTGCGCTCGCTGCCGCGCCCCGCGTGGATCCAGAGCGTCGTGACGTCCGAAGGAGCCGCGGCCTCCACGTGGGCGAGCAGTGCCCGGCCGAGGCCACGCCCCTGCAGGTCGGGGGCGACCATGAGCCGCCCGACCTGCCAGGTGGAGACGTCAGCGGGGTCGCGGCGTCCGCGCACCGAGGCGACCAGCCGCCCTGCCGAGCGCACGGTCCAGGTCTGCCAGTGCCCGAGGCCGTCGACGACGTCCTGGAGCGACTCGACGAGCGGCGGGATGTCGAACGAGGCGTTGGCGCGACCCTCGGTGACCCACCAGGCCCGCCCCAGGGTGAGCAGCTCGGGAGCGTCGGACGCGGTGGCGGTGGCGACGTCGAACGCGTCGAGCGCCCGGTCGACGGGAGCACCCAGGGAGCCCAGGGCACCGGCGGCCGCCTGGGAGGCGTGCAGCAGGTCGGGGCGTCGGGCGGCCGTGCGGTCGAGGCGTTGCTGGTGGCGCCACGTCGCGATCCGGCCGTGGTCGCCGGACAGGAGCACCGACGGCACGTCTCGGGAGACGCCGGGGGCGGACTCCCACGACGAGGGCTTGGTGTAGACGGGGTACTCGAGCAGGCCGTCCTCGTGGGACTCCTCCACGAGTGACTGCGCGTTGCCGATCACGCCGGGCAACAGGCGCGCGACGGCCTCGACCATGGCCAGGACGGCGACCTCTCCCCCGTTCAGGACGTAGTCGCCGAGGGAGACCACGGACACCTCGAGACCGAGGTCCTGCTCGGCGTGCTCGTAGACGCGCTCGTCGATCCCTTCGTACCGGCCGCAGGCGAAGGCGAGCCACGGCTCGTCCGCCAGCTCACGGGCCAGGGCCTGCGTGAACGGCACCCCTCCCGGGCCCGGCACGATCAGCCTCGGCCGAGTGACCACGGCGCCCGAACCCTCGCCCGAACCGTCGCCAGAACCGGCTCCCGAACCGGAGCTCGCGACGTGGGACAGCGCCTCCGCCCACGGCTGCGGCTTCATCACCATGCCGGCGCCACCGCCGTACGGCGTGTCGTCGACGCTGCGGTGCCGGTCGTGCGCGAACTCGCGCAGGTCGTGCACGCGCAGGTCGAGCAGGCCGTCGCGACGCGCCTTGCCGATGAGCGACAGGTCGAGGGGCGCGAGGTACTCGGGGAAGATCGAGACGACGTCGAGGCGCATGGTCAGGTGGTCACTCGTCGGCGAGCTCGAGCAGGCCGGGCGGCGGGTCGATGACGACCTGACCGGCCTCGACGTCGACCTCGGGGACGATCTCGTCGACGAACGGCACGAGGGCCTGCCGACCGCTGGCCAGCGTCACGACGAGGAGGTCCTGGGCGACCCCGGTCTCCAGGCCGGCGACCTCGCCGACCGTGGCCCCGGTCGTGTCGACGACCGTGAGGCCGACGAGCTCGTCCTCGTACCAACCGTCCTCGTCGTCATCCATGTCGTCGATGACGTCACCCAGGTTCACGAAGAGCCGGGTGCCGCGCAGCCCCTCGGCGCCGGTCCGGTCGGGGACCTGGTCGAAACCCAGCAGCCAGGTCCGCTGGTGCAGGCGGGCCGTCCTCAGGGTCAGGGTCCGAGGGACCCCGGACCCGGCAGGGGCCTCGGTCGCGAAGGCGACCCCGGGGATGAACCGCCGCTCGGGGTCGTCGGTGTGCGCCTGGACGGTGACCTCACCGTTCAGGCCGTGGGGTTTGCCGATGCGTGCGACGAGCAGCTGGTCGGTGGCGGGCATGGCCACGATCCTCTCAGGGTGGGTGGTGACATGCCGAGGGCCGCCGGGATCGTGATCCCAGCGGCCCTCGGAACGACCGGTTGTCGGAACGCTGTCAGCGGACCTTGTCGGTGTCGACGATGTCGACCCGGACGGTGTGGCCGCCGGCCAGCGCACCCATGACGGTGCGCAGGGCGCTCGCGGTACGGCCGGAACGGCCGATCACGCGCCCGAGGTCCTCGGGGTGGACCCGGACCTCGAGCACCTCACCGCGGCGGAGCTCCTTGCGTCGAACGGCAACTTCGTCCTTGTGGTCGACGATGCCCTTCACGAGGTGCTCGAGCGCCTCTTCCAGCACGGTCAGGCCTGGTCCGCGGCGTCGGCCTCGGCGGCCGGGGCCTCCGTGGTCGCCGTGGCCTCGTCAGCCTTGGGCTCCTCGACCTTGGCCTCGTCCACCTTCGGCTCCTCAGCCTTGGCTTCGTCGGCCTTGGGCTCCTCGACCTTGGCCTCGTCGGCCTTGGGCTCCTCGACCTTGGGCTCCTCGACCTTCGGCTCCTCGACCTTGGCGGCAGCGGCCTTCTTGGCGGCAGCCTTCTTGGTCGTGGCTTCGGACTTGGCCTCGCTGTGCAACTGCTTGAGGGCGTCCTGGAAGACGTCTTCCTTCGACGGCTTCTCCTCGGCGAACCTCAT
>JBKJON010000036.1:0-6439 GCA_046595715.1 Marmoricola sp. | reverse complement strand
CTTCGCGGGCGACGGCGCCAAGAAGGACGACGACGGCGACATCTGGCTGCTCGGCCGGGTCGACGACGTCATGAACGTCTCGGGCCACCGGCTCTCCACCACCGAGATCGAGTCCGCCCTCGTCTCGCACCCGAAGGTGGCCGAAGCGGCCGTCGTCGGAGCGGCCGACGAGACCACCGGCCAGGCGGTCTGTGCGTTCGTGATCCTCAAGGAGTCAGCCCTCAAGGAGGGCGAGGAGGCCCCCGACTCGCTCATCCAGGAGCTTCGCCAGCACGTGCAGAAGGAGATCGGCGCCATCGCCAAGCCGCGGCAGATCATGATCGTCCCCGAGCTCCCGAAGACCCGCTCGGGCAAGATCATGCGCCGTCTGCTCAAGGACGTCGCCGAGAACCGCGAGGTGGGTGACGTCACCACCCTCGCCGACTCCACCGTGATGGACATGATCGGCAAGGGCATGAGCTCCGAGGGCAAGGAAGACGCCTGACCCGGCTCCCACCCCGCCTGACCGCCCAACCGCCCAACCGCTGAGGCGTCGCAGATTGACCCCCAAAAGCTGGTGAGGCGTCGCAGATTTAGCTCTGTCAGGTAAATCTGCGACGCCTCGGGGTCTTTCTGAGGTAAATCTGCGACGCCTCGGCGAGGTTGGCCGGGCCGGGGGCAGGGCCTCAGGCGGCGGAGCGTACGACGGAACCGGCGGCCGACTCGGCCAAGGAGTGCATCAGGTCGGTGAGCGCCTTCTCGACGCGGAAGTCGGCGAAGAACCCGTCCACGACGGCGGCGTGCGCGTAGGCGATGCCGACGCTGTGCTCGAGGGGTACGGCGCCTGCGACGCGCAGGATCCGCTCGGCGTCCTCACGGGCCCACTGGGCGCCGCGGGGCGACGGGCTGACCGAGAGCACGGCCACCGGCTTGCCGGCCAGCGCCGAGGCGCCGCGAGGGCGGGAGGCCCAGTCGATCGCGTTCTTCAGGACGCCGGGAATCGATCCGTTGTACTCAGGCGTCGCGACGACCAGGCCGTCGGCCGCCTCGACCGCGGCCCGGAGGGCCACGACCGGTGCCGGGGGCTGGTCGCTGTCGAGGTCCTGGTCGTAGTGGGGCAGGTCGGCCAGGCCGGCGTACACCTCGGACGTCGTGTCCGAGGGCAGCAGGTCAGCGGCCGAGCGGGTCAGCTGCGCGGTCCAGGAGCCGGCTCGCAGGCTGCCGACCAGCATCAGGATGTTCATGGGGATCCTCCGGATCCTTGACGGCTAGTACCACCTTCAACAACGACGGAGGCCCGTTGAGCATTCCCGCCGAGCTTCAGCCGTTGTCCCAGTCACGCCTAGGTCCGGTGACCTCGTCCTGCGCCTGCTGGTCCATCGCGCTGGACTTCCACAGGCTCAGGACCGTGGTGACGGCCAAGATGCCGACGATGACCACGAGGGAGAGCCAGATCGGGATGTCGGGGGCCCAGCCGATGTGCTCGCCACCGTTGACGAACCCGAGCTCGTTCTCGTGCATCGCGTGCAGGATGAGCTTGACGCCGATGAACCCGAGCAGGAACGCCAGTCCGTAGGAAAGGTAGATCAGGCGCTCGAGCAGCCCCCCGATCAGGAAGTAGAGCTGCCGCAGGCCCATCAGCGCGAAGATGTTCGCCGTCAGCACCAGGTAGGGCTCCTTGGTGAGGCCGTAGATCGCGGGGATCGAGTCCAGCGCGAACAGCAGGTCGGTCGTGCCGAGGGCCACGATGACGATGAACATCGGGGTGATGACCCGCTTGCCGTTCTCCACGGTCAGGAGCTTGGTGCCGTGCCACTCGGTGGTGGCGGGGAAACGGCGCTCGATCAGCTTGATCAGCCGGTTCTCCTCGAACTCGTCGTCCTCGTCCTCGTCCTCGGCCCCCTCCCTCGCCAGCTTCACCGCCGTGTAGATGAGGAACAGGCCGAAGATGTAGAACACCCAGCTGAAGTTGTTGATCGCGGCGGCGCCGACCGCGATGAAGATGCCGCGCATGATCAGCGCGAGCACGATGCCCACCAGCAGCGCGCTCTGCTGCAGCTTCTTCGGTACGGCGAACTTGTTCATGATGATGAGGAAGATGAACAGGTTGTCGACCGACAGGGAGTACTCGGTGAGCCAGCCTGCGAAGAACTCGGTGCCGTACTGGTGACCTGCGAGGACCCAGACCCCGATGCCGAACACGACCGCCATCCCGATGAAGACGCTCAGCGCGACGCTGACCTCCTTGCGGGAGGGCTCGTGCGGACGGCGTCCGATGATGGCGATGTCGAAGAGGAGGACGGCGGAGGTGATGCCCACCGTCAACCACCACACCAGGGGGGATACGTCCATGTTCAGTGCCTCCGGACTCGGGCCGCTGCGCGCACGCGACGCACCCTGCTTCGTGTGCAGGTCCGGAGGTCTCTTCCGCCACAGATGAGTGACCGACGACCCCGGGCCGGGGCCCGTACAGCTCAGGGGCCCGACCGTGATGACGACATCGCCGCGAAGGAATACTCCCCTCCAACTGGGAGGAGTCTTCCAGACCGGTGCCGAGCCACCAAACCGATGGGGCGTCCCGCGGCGCCACAGCCCGCGCTCGAGGGTCGTCGACCCACCTCGGCGCCGCCGCCACCAGCACACAGGGGCGTGAGGATAGTGTTCGACACGACGTCAGCAGTCCTCGAAGGGAAACCACCAGCCATGTCACAACACCAGCCCGTCGACACCGAGGAACCCACGATCGGCAAGCTGGTCGTCGACGCCAGCCGCGACGTCTCGAGCCTGATCCAGAGCGAGATCGCGCTGGCAAAGTCGGAGCTGAAGGTCTCGGTCAAGGCGGGCGGCGTCAGCATCGCGATGTTCGCGGGCGCGGCGTTCCTCGGTCTTCTCGCGATCATCATGCTCTCGGTGGCGTTTGCGTACTTCCTCCACATGACCGGGCTCGACCTGGCCTGGTGCTACCTGATCGTCTTCTTCGTCTACCTGCTGGTCGCCGGCCTGCTCGCCTTCATCGGGATCCGCAAGATCAAGCAGGTCAAGGCCCCCGAGCGCTCGATCTCGCAGGCGAAGCAGAACAAGACCCTGCTCAAGCGCGGCTGAGCGGGGCGTCGAACGCCGCTGACCGATCCTGGTCGACCAGAGATGGTCGGACAAAGCGGGTGGGGTCGAAGGCCATTCCCTGACGTTCTCGGGTGAAGGATCGGGGCCGATCCCGTCAGGGTCCACGGCTACCCGGGGAAACCTGCAGCCCCTACGCGCAGTTGCCGCTCGACACCCGCTCCTGCGCCCCGAGCCCGACGGCCGCCGCCTCGCGGACCTGGTCGGCGGTGAGGGCGTAGCCGGTCTCGCGGTCACTGACCGAGGCGGCGAAGACGACGCCGAGGACCTGGCCCTGGGTCGAGACCACGGGGCCGCCGGAGTTCCCGGGGCGGATCAGGCCACGCAGGGAGAAGACGTGGCGGGTCACGGTGCCGTTGCCGTAGATGTCGGGCGAGCGCAGCCGCTGGTCGGTGCGGATCCGGACCGGCTGGGCGTCGAAGGGACCGTCCTGGGGGAAGCCGAGGATGGCACCCTGCTGGCGTTCCTTCCCGGCGAGGTCGAAACGGATGGTGGGCCCGGTCAGGTCAGGTACCTCGATCACCGCGATGTCCACGTCGGGGTCGTAGTAGACGACCGTGCCCTTCACCAGGTTCTTGCCCACCAGGACCATCGGCTCGGTGACGCCGGCGACGACGTGAGCGTTGGTCATCAGCTTGTCGGGCGCGTAGAGGAACCCGGTGCCCTCGACCCCGCTTCCGCAGCGGTTGTTGCTGCGGATCTTGTAGACACTGTTGGCGGCGTTGCGGATGTCGGGGTCGCGCAGCACCCGCGCCTCCGCCTGCGGCACCTTGACGATGCGCTCGGGGGCGAACGGCTCGAGGTAGCGCGGGAAGAAGCTGGAGCCGACCACGCTGTCGAAGGAGCGCAGGGCCTGCTGCGCCTGCATCGGCATCACCTTGTTGACGGCGACGAGCACGCGGGAGTCGCGCACCTGCGGGCTGATCCCAGGGATCTGCGAGCCGCTGATGGCGACGCCCAGCATCCAGGCGACGACGAGCACGGCGACCACGCTGAGCGCCGCCCCGCCGATCGCGTCGACCGCGCGGATCGGTTGCCAGGTGATGCGCTCGCGCAGGCGGGTGCCGACGTACTGCAGGATCGCCTGTCCCAGCGAGGCCATCACAAGGACCACGAACAGGGCACCGAGCGAGACCCACAGGGAGGGAGCGGCGTCCCCGAGCAGCAGCGGGGCCAGCCAGATCCCCGCCAGGCCGCCGAGCAGCAGCCCGGCGGTGGCGGTGGCACCCGTGATGAAGCCCTGCCAGTAGCCCGAGAGGGCGTAGGCCAGGGTCAGCACGACCAGGCACCAGTCGAGGAAGTTCATGCGAGCCCTTCAGGCCTGCGAGCGGGGGACGGCCTCAATCTTGGCTCAGTCCGAACATGTAGTCCGGCAATTCCTGCTGCACGGACGCGTCCCACGGACGGGTCAGGCCCACGTGGTCGAACAGCTTGTTGATCAGCCCGGCGGTGAAGCCCCACAGGATGAGGTCCTTGGAGTCCCCGATCAGGAAGCCCGGGCCGCTGTAGCCCAGGCGATGCACCACCGTCACGCGGTGCTGCGGGTCGAGGAGCTCCTCGATCGGCACCCTGAGCACGGAGTGCACCTCTCCCGGGTCGACCACGTCCACCGGCGTCGGCGCCCTCCACCAGCCGAGCACGGCGGTCACGGCGAAGTTGCTCGGCGGGAGCCACAGCTCGGGCAGGGAGCCGAAGACCTCGACACCCGCAGGGTCCAAGCCGGTCTCCTCCTCTGCCTCTCGCAGGGCGGCCGCAGTCGGGGACACGTCGGTGGGGTCGATCGAGCCCCCCGGGAAGGAGACCTGGCCGGGGTGGGAGCGCATGTCGTGCGCCCGTTCGGTCAGGAGCACGTCGGGCCCGCGCTCCCCCTCGCCGAAGAGCATCAGCACCGCACCCTTGCGGGCGTCCGATCCCTCGGGCGGGACGAACTGGCTGATGTCGCCGGCGGTGATGCTGGTTGCGCCCCGGCGGATGGGCTCGAGCCAGTGAGGAAGGCTCACGAAGGGATCCCGAGATGTGCCACGACGAGCTTCTCGAGCTGGGCCAGGGAGGTGATCTCGACGTACTGCTCGAAGGCCCGGTGGCCTTCCTCGTCGATGAGGATGACCTGGGGCAGGCCGCGGGCACGCATGAGGCCGTCGGGGTCCTCGTAGAGCGGGTAGGTGACCCCGGTCCTGCGGATCAGCGTGCGGGCCGCGTCCTTCTGGGTGTCCTGGAAGTCGATGCCGAGCACCTTCACCTTGCCGGCGTACTTCTCCGAGAAGGACTGGTAGAGCGGGAGCTCCCGTGCGCAGGGTCCGCACCAGCTCGCCCACAGGTTGACCACCGCGGGACCGCGCACCGTGGACAGGTCGAGCGCGGCGCCGCCGTCGAGCGCCGCGAGGGTGACCTCTGGCAGCGCGGGCGGCTCGATGGACTTCTTCTCCTGCGCCGAGCAGCCGCTGAGCACGAGGACGAGCGCCACCAGGGCACCGAACAGGCGCGCGCTCACGCGGGTCCCTGGGTCTTGACCAGCAGCGCGGCCGCCTCGGGATCGGTCGGCCCGGCGCCGTACGCCGGGCACCAGTGGGCCACCGGGCAGGCACCGCAGGCCGGCTTCTTGGCGTGGCAGACCCGGCGCCCGTGCCAGATGAGGTGGTGGCTCAGCATCGTCCAGTCGCGCTTGGGAAAGATCTCTCCGATCGCGTGCTCGACCTTCACCGGGTCGGTCTGCTCCGTCCAGCCGAAGCGGCGGACCAGCCGGCCGAAGTGGGTGTCCACGGTGATGCCCGGGACACCGAACCCGTTGCCGAGCACCACGTTGGCGGTCTTGCGGCCGACTCCGGGGAGCTTGACCAGGTCCTCGAGCCGGCCGGGCACCTGCCCGCGGTGGTCGGCGACGAGCGCGGCGGACAGCTTCAACAGCGAGTCGGTCTTGGCCCGGAAGAACCCGAGGGGCCCGATGATGCGCTCGAGGTCCTCCCTCGGCGCCGAAGCCATGGCGGCCGGGTCGGGGTAGGCGGCGAACAGGGTGGGCCGCACGGCGTTGACCCTTCGGTCGGTCGTCTGCGCGCTGAGAACGGTGACGATCAGGAGCTGGAACGGGTCGTCGAAGTCGAGCTCGATCCTCGCGTCGGGGTAGGTCTCAGCCAGCACGCGGTTGACCTTGCGCGCACGTCGGACCAGCCCAGTGGTCGCAGCGGTGTCGGGCACGCTGAACAGCGTACGGCGCACCTGGAGGGCCTCCCCGGACCGGGATGCCGGCGGGGCTGGTGGGGCCGCGTGGCGTCCGCCGGGCCGATGGGACAGACTGTGACCTGAGACACGAGGCCGTTGGCGGGCGGCACCCCAGTGAAGGGAC